>NZ_JSYC01000083.1:69453-70857 GCF_054823965.1 Gordonia sp. GN26
TGATCTTCGAGAGGGCGAGCGCGCCGGTGCCGAGTACCCAGAGAGGCCGCGAACGACTGCCGAGCAGCGCAACGCGTCCGGCAACCTCTAGCGCTCGATGCGCCAGGATCGTGCGTCGCAGGTACTTGACGTCACGCATCCCCCGATCCGCCTCGATCTCGCGGCGGAGGGTGTCGAGTTCGGCACCCAGCGCCTCTACGTCGGCGTCGGTCAGATGCGCGTACTCGTTGATGTCAGTGATGGCCATTGAGCCCCATTATGCCGACCTTCTCGTTTCCCTGCGCCGCCGCGGGGTGCGGCCACACGTCCACGACGATCAGGCGGCAGCCTCGTCGTCACCGCGCGCCGTACGCAACGGTGTCACCACGGCACGGCCTCCCCGAGCGGCCCGACGACGCTCACGCAGACCCGCGATGGCCGAACGCAGGCCACGACGGGTACCGGTCTTCTCGTCGACGGTCGCCTGGAGTCGAGTGCCCTCGGGCAGTCCCTGCTTGAAACGGCGCTCGGATGCGGTCTCCGGCGCATCGTCGGCGGTCGCCTTGAGGTACTTGTCCGGCAGCGAGAGCTTGGCAATGGTCCGCCAGGTCTTGGCGTACTGCACCGGGAACGGACCCGAGGTGTAGGGCAGGTCGTACTTGTCGCACAGCGCGCGCACCTTCACCGCGATCTCGGCGTACCGGTTGCTCGGCAGGTCCGGGAAGATGTGGTGCTCGATCTGGTACGAGAGATTGCCACTCAGGAACGCCAGGACGAACCCGGAGTCGAAGTTGGCGCTGCCCAGCATCTGGCGTAGGTACCACTCGGCCTGGGACTCGCTGTCGATGTCCTGCTTGGTGAACTTCTCCGCACCGTCGGGGAAGTGGCCGCAGAAGATGACGGCGTTGCTCCACACGTTGCGGATGACGTTGCCGAGCGCGGTCGCGGTCGCGGCCTTGCGGTAGGCGTTGACGTAGCCGACCTTGTGCCCGGTGGTCGCGCTGACCAGCGCCGGGTAGGCGAGGTAGTCCTTGGCGACCTGCTTGCCGATCTTCGACAGCACGTCGGCGACATCGCGCTTGTGCTGTTCCTGCTCCTCCGGCGTCCGGCGCTTCTTGCCCAGCTCGAGGTGTTGCACGGCGACGCCGTACTGGAACGCGAGCGCGAGGATCGTGTTGTAGACGAGGTTGCCGTAGTTGAACGGACGCCACCGCTGATCACGGGTGACGCGCAGCAGGCCGTAGCCCACGTCGTCGTCCATGCCCAGCACGTTCGTGTACTTGTGATGGATGTAGTTGTGGGAGTGCTTCCAGTGCGGCGAGGCGCACACCATGTCCCATTCCCAGGTGGTCGAGTGGACCTCCGGGTCGTTCATCCAGTCCCACTGCCCGTGCATCACGTTGTGCCCGAGCTCCATGTTCTCGA
>NZ_JSYC01000084.1:0-46222 GCF_054823965.1 Gordonia sp. GN26
ACAAACCCTCATAGGCTGCTCAGGCAGCGGGAGGTGTCGGCACGCTGGACCCCACCAAAACCCAAGGAGGTCAGGCGAGCTCGATGATCTCCTGGTACTCGTCGCTCCAGTGGTCCTCGGTGCCGTCGGGCAGGAGAATCACCCGCTGCGGGTCGAGTGCGGCAGCGGCGCCGGGATCGTGGGTCACGAGGACCACGGCCCCGGTGTAGCTGCGCAGGGCGTCGAGGACCTGTTCGCGTGACACGGGGTCGAGGTTGTTGGTCGGCTCGTCGAGGAGCAGGACGTTGGCGGCCGACGACACCAGACCGGCCAGGGTGAGACGGGTCTTCTCACCACCGGAGAGGGTGCCGGCGGGCTGGTCGAGTTGCGCGCCGCTGAACATGAAGGCGCCCAACAGTCCTCGCAGGTCCTGTTCACCCGCGTCCGGCGCGGCGTGGCGGATGTTCTCCCACACCGAGGCCTGATCGTCGAGGGTGTCGTGCTCCTGCGCGAAGTAACCGATCTTGAGGCCGTAGCCCGGCTCGAGCTGTCCCGTGTCCGGCTTCTCCACGCCTGCAAGCATTTTCAGAAGGGTGGTCTTGCCGGCACCGTTGAGTCCGAGGACGACGACGCGGCTGCCCTTGTCGATGGCGAGGTCGACGCCGGTGAAGATCTCCAGGGAGCCGTAGCTCTTCGACAGCCCCGAGGCCATGAGCGGTGTCTTGCCGCAGGTCGCCGGTTCCGGGAACCGGATCCGGGCGGTGCGGTCGGCCACCCGCTCCTCATCGAGCGAGTCGATCATGCGCTCGGCGCGCTTGAGCATGTTCTGGGCGGCCGTCGCCTTGGTGGCCTTGGCGCCGAGTTTCGCGGCCTGGGCGCGCAGCGCGGACGCCTTCTTCTCGGCGTTGGCACGCTCACGGCGACGACGCTGCTCGTCGGTGGCGCGCGCGTCGAGGTAGCGCTTCCAGCTCATGTTGTAGATGTCGGCCTCGCCGCGCACCGCATCGAGGAACCACACACGGTTCACGACGTCGGCGAGCAGGTCGACGTCGTGGCTGATCACGACGAGCCCGCCCTCGTGGTTCATCAGGAAGCTGCGCAACCACGCGATGGAGTCGGCGTCGAGGTGGTTGGTCGGCTCGTCGAGCAGCAGTGTCGTGTCGGACTTCCCGGAGCCGTCAGAGGCGGCGAACAGGATGCGCGCGAGCTCGATACGGCGACGCTGACCACCGGAGAGGGTGCGCAGCGGCTGGTTCAGGACGCGATCCGGCAGACCCAGGCTGTTGCAGATGCGGGCGGCCTCGGACTCGGCGACGTAACCGCCGAGGGCGGCGAAACGCTCTTCGAGACGCCCGTAACGGGCGACGGCCTTGTCGCGCAGCTTGTCGTCGGCGGCCTCGGCCATCCGCGCCTGCTGCTTCTCCATGTCGCGCAGGATCTCGTCGAGTCCGCGAGCGGAGAGCACCCGATCCTTGGCGAGGACGTCGAGGTCGCCCTCCTTGGGGTCCTGGGGCAGGTAGCCGAGTTCGCCCGAACGGCGGACGGTGCCGGCGTAGGGCTCGGTCTCACCCGCCAGGATGCGCAGGGTGGTGGTCTTTCCGGCGCCGTTGCGGCCCACGAGGCCGATCCGGTCGCCGGGCTGGATACGGAGGGCGTCGCCGGGCGCCGACAACAGGGTCCGAGCGCCCGCTCGTACCTCCAGGTCGGTCGCGGTGATCACGACAGACCAGTCTACCGGGGCGCGTCCAGTGGTTTGTCCACGAAACCGTCGCGGACCTCCTCGTGGAGTCGCCCCGCGGCGACACGGTGGACCGATACGGTGTGGGACGTGACGCAATCCACAACGTTTCCCCAGTCTTCCTTCCCCCAGACGTCCGACCTGACCGGGCGTTCCGCTCTGGTCACCGGCGCCAGCCGGGGCATCGGTGAGGCCATCGCCACCGAGCTCGCCCGACGCGGCGCCTCGGTCGTCATCACCAGCCGCAAGGCCGAGCCCCTCGAGGAGGCCGCCGAGCGCATCCGGCAGGCCGTGCCGTCGGCGGCGGTCACGGCGTTCGCCGCGAACACCGGCAATCCCGATCATCGGGCGGGCGCGGTCGCGGCCACCGTCGCCCAGGGCGGCGGAATCCACATCCTGGTGAACAACACCGGCATCGCTCCCCTCGCCGGGCCGCTGATGGACGCCGATCTGGAGGCCTACCGCAAGACCTTCGACACCAACGTCGTCGCCGCCCTCGGGTTCGTCCAGGAGGCCTACCGGGCGGGCATGAAGGACACCGGTGGCGCGGTGGTCAACATCTCCTCCGTGGCCGGCCTGCGATCGACAGGGGTCATCGCGGCCTACGGCACCTCGAAGGCGGCGCTGATCCGTCTCACCGCGGAACTGGCGTGGGAACTGGGCCCGAACATCCGGGTGAACGCCATCGCACCCGCGATCGTGCGCACGAAGTTCGCCTCCGGACTCATCGAGGGCGAGAACGAGGCCCGCGCCGCCGCGGCGTATCCGATGAAGCGCATCGGCGAACCCGAGGACGTGGCCCGCGCGGTCGCCTTCCTGGCCAGTGACGAGGCGGCCTGGATCACCGGCGAGACCCTGGCCGTCGACGGCGGGACCCTGGCCACGGGCGGCGCGTAGGCCGAAGCCGCGTCCCGCCGGTTCGTGGCAGGATCGAGGGCATGGTCGGCGGAGTGATCGTTCTGGGTGCGGGACCGGCCGGGCGTGCCCTGGCACATCGGCTGCTCGCCGCCGCGGTGCCGGTGACCATCGTCGACACCCACCCCGACCGCGTCTGGCAGTCCACCTTCGCCTGCTGGTCCGACGAGCTCCCCGACTGGCTCGACCCGGCGGCCTTCGCCGCCCGACTCGACCGCGTCGGCGTAGCCGGCACCGCTCTCGACGAGGTGGACCGCGGTTACACGGTTTTCGACACCCCCGGTCTGCAACGCTCGCTGACGCTCGATGGCGCGGAGATCGTGACCGACCGGGTCACCGAAATCGACGGCGCGCGAGTGCATCTCAAATCCGGCCGGGTCCTGACCGGCGACGTGGTGGTCGACTGCCGCGGCGCGCTCCCCCACGAGTCGCCGCGGCAGACCGCCTACGGCATCGTCGTCGACAAGGCCACTGCCGCAACATATCTCGACGGGCACGACGCACTGCTGATGGACTGGCGCGGCGGGATCGTAGACCGCCGGGCGCTACCGTCGTTCCTCTATGTGGTGCCCCTCGGCGACGACGAGTACCTGCTGGAGGAGACCTGTCTGGTCGGCCGGCCCGCGCTGGGTCTCGACGAGCTCAAGCGTCGGCTCGACGTCCGCCTCGGCGGGCTGCCGTCGGGAGTCCGCCGGGTCGAGCGGGTGGCGTTCCCGATGACCGGGTCGTCGCCGCAGCCGTGGCGGGAACCGACGTTCCGCTTCGGCGCCGCAGGCGGTTTCAAGAATCCGACGACCGGTTACAGCGTCGCCTACTCACTGAAGTGCGTCGACAGCGTCGTCGCCGCACTGGCCGCGGGGCGCGACCCAATACCCGAATTGTGGCCTGCCTCGGCCCGCGCGGTCCACAATCTACGTCTGCGCGGACTCAGCGTCTTGTTGCAGCTCAGCCCCACCCAGACGATCGCGTTCTTCGAGGCGTTCTTCGCGATGCCGATCGAATCGCAGCGCAGCTACCTCAGCCGGCGCGACGACCTGGCCGGGACGATGGGTGCGATGACCCGGGTCATCCGGAGCGTGGACATGCGGACCCGAGCGGTGGTGGCGCGCGGCGCGATGTCCACGCCGGAATGGACCGGGGACGCCCGCCGACAAGGGTGACGGTCAGCGGCGCAGTGCGCGCCACTGCGCGATCATGTCGTCGACATCGATGGTGTGCGCGACGACGCTGTGCGGCATCGCGATCTGACGTGACGCCAGGTGGGCTTCGCGCACTCGACGGTTGAAGTCGGTGAGGATGTCGCGGACTACGGCCTCATCGGCGATGTCGCGCAGCGAGTCCGGGAAATCCTGTGCCTCCCGGCGCAATTGGAGCGGCGCCGGCAGGAGAGCCGAGGAGTCCAGGTGCTCATCACGGATCTTGCGCTTGACCCACCAGTCGGGGTCGTCGCTGTCCGACAGGTCGAGCGGTTTGCCGGCACCGGGCAGGTCGTCGAACTCGCCGCGTTCGGTCGCCTCGCGGATCATCCGCTCGACCCGGGACTCGAACCACGACGTCATGGCCGTCGAGAAGGGTTACCTAGACGGTGAAGCCGAGGGCTCGCAGCTGCTCGCGGCCGTCGTCGGTGATCTTGTCCGGGCCCCACGGCGGCAGCCAGACCCAGTTGATCTCGAGGTCGGTACACAGACCGCTGCTGACGAGCGCGCCCCGGGACTGGTCCTCGATGACATCGGTCAGCGGGCAGGCCGCCGAGGTCAGGGTCATGTCGATCTTGGCGACGGCCTCATCGGTGACCTCGATGCCGTAGACGAGTCCGAGGTCGACGACGTTGATCCCGAGTTCGGGGTCGACGACGTCGCGCATGGCCTCTTCGACGTCCTCGACGGCCGGCAGTGAGGTCGCGGGGGCTGCCGGCGTACCGGCTGCGGTGGTGTCCGTCGTCGCGGTGTCGGTCGTGGTCGGGTTCTCGGTCATTGTCTCGTCACTCATGCTGACTCCGCTTCTCTCTCATGGCTGTCGGTGTCGTGGCGGTCCATCGTCTGGGAAAGCGCATCCTTGAACGCCATCCAGCCGAGGAGTGCGCACTTCACGCGCGCGGGGTACTTGCTGACACCGGTGAACGCGATGCCGTCGCCGATGATGTCCTCGTCGCCCGGATCCTTGCCGCGGGAGGTCATCATCGTGTTGAACGACTCGACGGTGGCGAGGGCCTCGCCGACCGACTGTCCGACGATCAGGTCGTGTAGCACCGACGTGGAGGCCTGGGAGATCGAGCATCCCTGGCCGTCGTAGGACACGTCGTCGATCGTGCTGCCGTCGGTCGAGACGGCGACGCGCAGGGTCACCTCGTCGCCGCACGTCGGGTTGACGTGGTGGACCTCGGCGCCGAACGGCTCGCGGAGTCCTCGACCGTGCGGATGTTTGTAGTGGTCCAGGATCACTTCCTGGTACATCTGCTCCATACGCATGCTCAGTTCACCCCGAAGAAGTTCTGCGCCTTGACGATCGCCGCGGCCAACGCGTCGACCTCGGCAAGCGTGTTGTAGGCGGCGAACGACGCACGCGCAGTCGCGGCCACACCGAAGCGTCGGTGCAGCGGCCATGCGCAGTGGTGGCCGACGCGGATGGCGACGCCCTCGTCGTCGAGGATCTGCCCCAGGTCGTGGGCGTGGATGCCGTCGACGAGGAAAGACACCGCTCCCCCGCGGTTCTCGGTGGTGGTCGGGCCGATGATGCGCAGGCCGTCGATCTCACCGAGCCGTGAGAGCGCGTGCTCGACGAGAGCATGCTCATGGGCGGCAACGGCTTCCATGCCGATGGTCTGGAGGTAGCGCACCGCGGCACCGAGGCCCACGACCTGCGAGGTCATCGGCACACCGGCCTCGAAACGCTGGGGCGGCGGCGCGTAGGTCGACACCTCCATCGTGACGGTCTCGATCATCGAGCCGCCGGTGATGAACGGCGGCAACGCATCGAGGAGTTCGGTCTTGCCGTACAGCGCGCCGACACCGCTCGGACCGAACATCTTGTGCCCGGAGAACGCGGCGAAGTCGACGTCCAGCGCGGTCAGGTCGACCGGCATGTGCGGCACCGACTGGCACGCGTCGAGGACGACGAGCGCACCGACTGCCTGCGCACGCGAGACGAGTTCTCCGACATCGGCGACGGCACCGGTGACGTTCGACTGGTGGGTGAACGCGATGGCCTTCACCGACTCGTCGAGGGTCAGCGAGTCCAGGTCGATGCGACCGTCGTCGGTCACTCCGTACCAGCGCAGCGTCGCACCGGTCCGACGGCAGAGTTCCTGCCACGGCACCAGATTCGCGTGATGCTCGAGTTCGGTGATGACCACGGTGTCGCCCGGGCCCAGTGCCGATCCGCCGAGGATCGACGCCGAACGCGGATCGCCGAGCGTGTAGGTCACCAGGTTGAGCGCCTCGGTGGCGTTCTTGGTGAACACCAGCTGATCCGACGACGCGCCGACGAAGGCCGCGATGACCTCACGCGCATCCTCATAGGCGTCGGTGGCCTCTTCGGCGAGCTGGTGGGCTCCCCGGTGCACCGCCGCATTGTGGTGCGTGAGGAAGTACCGCTCGGCGTCGAGCACCTGCACGGGACGCTGCGAGGTGGCCCCGGAGTCGAGGTACACCAACGGCTTCTCGTCACGAACGGTGCGCGACAGGATCGGGAAGTCCGCGCGCAGCGCCTCCACGTCGAAAGCAGCTGCCGCAGTTGTGGTCTCAGGCGAGAGTGGCACGTACGTGCACCTCCAGGGGTGTTGGTTCAGCCGGCCTTGGCCGCCGAGGTGAAACGCTCGTAGCCGTTCTCCTCGAGCACGTCGGCCAGTTCCGGGCCACCGGACTCGACGACACGTCCGTTGACGAAGACATGGACGAACTCGGGCTTGATGTAGCGGAGGATCCGCGTGTAGTGCGTGATCAGCAGGACGCCACCGTTGTCGCGCTCCTTGTAGCGGTTGACGCCCTCGCTGACGACGCGCAGCGCGTCGACGTCGAGACCCGAGTCGGTCTCGTCGAGGATCGCGATCTTCGGCTTGAGCAGGTCGAGCTGCAGGATCTCGTGGCGCTTCTTCTCACCGCCGGAGAAGCCCTCGTTGACGCTGCGCTCGGAGAACGACGGATCGATCTCCAGAGCGGTCATCGCCTCCTTGGTCTCCTTGACCCAGTGACGCAGCTTCGGCGCCTCGCCGCGGACGGCGGTGGCGGCAGTACGCAGGAAGTTCGACATCGACACGCCGGGCACCTCGACGGGGTACTGCATCGCCAGGAACAGGCCGGCGCGCGCACGCTCGTCGACGCTCATCTCCAGGACGTCCTCGCCGTCGAGGGTGATCGAGCCGGAGGTCACCTGGTACTTGGGATGACCGGCGATGGCGTAGGACAGCGTGGACTTGCCCGAACCGTTGGGCCCCATGATCGCGTGCGTCTCACCGGACTTCACGGTCAGGTCGACACCCTTGAGGATGTGGATGGGCTCGGCGTCGGAGTCGGTCTGGGCGACATCGACGTGCAGGTCACGGATTTCCAGTGTGGTCATGTTTCTGAGTTCTCTCTAACAGGCTGTGGGAGGTTCTGAGTCGGACGCGGTCGCTGGTCAGGCGCCGGAGAGTTCGAGCTCGCGCTCGACGGCGGCGGACAGACGCTCGCGGAGCTCGGGCACGCCGATCTTGGCGATCACCTCGCCGAAGAATCCGCGGATGACCAGACGGCGCGCCTGATCCTCGGGGATGCCGCGAGCCTGCAGGTAGAACAACTGCTCGTCGTCGAAACGTCCGGTGGCGCTGGCGTGGCCGGCGCCGACGATCTCGCCGGTCTCGATCTCGAGGTTGGGCACCGAGTCGGCACGGGCGTTGTCGGTGAGCACCAGGTTGCGGTTGAGCTCGAAGGTGTCGGTGCCCTCGGCCTCGGCGCGGATCAGCACGTCGCCGATCCAGACCGTGTGCGCCTCACGCGACCGGTCGCCGCTCGTATCACCCTGCAGTGCACCCTTGTACACCACGTTCGAGCGGCAGTTGGGCTGGCTGTGGTCGACGAGCAGGCGCTGCTCGAGATGCTGTCCCGCGTCGGCGAAGTACAGACCCCACATCTCGACGTCGCCACCCGGCGCGTCGTAGTGGACGATCGGCGAGAGCCGGACGAGGTTGCCGCCGAAGCTGACCGCGAAGTGGCGGACCACGGAATCGCGGCCGGTGCGCACGTGATGGGCGACGACGTGAACCGCGTCGTCGTCCCAGTCGTGCACGTTGACGACGGTGAGCGCGGCGCTGTCGCCGACGACGAACTCGACGTTCTCGGCGAAGGTTCCGCCGCCCTTCTGGTCCAGCACCACGACGGCGCGGGCGAAGGGCTCGAGCCGGACCTGGGTGTGACCGAAGGCGGTCTCGCCCTCACCGGGACCGGTGACCGTGATGGTGACCGGCTCGGACAGCTCGACCTCGCGGCCGACGGTGACGACCGTGGCCTGCGTGAACGACGAGTATGCCTGCGCGGCAACCCGGTCGAAGGGCACGCCGCCCTGGCCGAGACGCTCGTCGTCGCGACCGACGGTCTCGACGGTGACGCCCTCGGACACTCCGGTCACCTCGACGGTCGCCTCAGCGGTCCGCTGTGCGGAACCGTCGTGCAGACCGCGCAGGCGGCGGAACGGGGTGAAGCGCCAGGCCTCTTCGCGAGGGCTGGGCACCTCGAAGGCGTTGACGTCGAACGAGGTGAACAGTTCACCCTTGTTGACGACAGGCGAATGCGAGCCCGGTGTCGAAACCGGGAGTGTCGGATCGGCCATCAGCCGACGGCTCCTTCCATCTGAAGCTCGATCAGGCGGTTGAGCTCGAGCGCGTATTCCATCGGGAGTTCCTTGGCGATCGGCTCGACGAAGCCGCGGACCACCATGGCCATCGCCTCGTCCTCGGTCAGACCACGGCTCATCAGATAGAAGAGCTGATCGTCGCTGACCTTCGAGACGGTCGCCTCGTGCCCCATCGTCACGTCGTCCTCGCGGATGTCGACGTAGGGGTAGGTATCACTGCGGGAAATGGTGTCGACCAGCAGCGCATCGCATTTCACCGTCGAGCGGCTGCCGTGCGCTCCGTTGTTGATCTTGATCAGGCCGCGGTAGGAAGCGCGGCCACCGCCTCGGGCCACCGACTTCGAGATGATGTTGCTCGAGGTGTTCGGCGCGAGGTGGACCATCTTGGAACCGGTGTCCTGGTGCTGTCCGGGGCCGGCGAAGGCGACGGAGAGGACCTCACCCTTCGCGTGCTCACCGGTCAGCCAGACCGCCGGGTACTTCATGGTGACCTTCGAGCCGATGTTGCCGTCGACCCACTCCATGGTGGCGCCGGCCTCGGCCTTGGCGCGCTTGGTCACCAGGTTGTAGACGTTGTTCGACCAGTTCTGGATGGTCGTGTAGCGGCAGCGGCCGCCCTTCTTCACGATGATCTCGACGACCGCGGAGTGCAGCGAGTCGGTCTTGTAGATCGGCGCGGTACAACCCTCGACGTAGTGCACGTAGGCACCCTCGTCGACGATGATCAGGGTGCGCTCGAACTGGCCCATGTTCTCGGTGTTGATCCGGAAGTAGGCCTGCAGCGGGATGTCGACGTGGACACCCGGCGGGACGTAGATGAACGAGCCACCGGACCAGACCGCGGTGTTCAACGCGGAGAACTTGTTGTCACCGGCCGGGATGACCGAGCCGAAGTACTCCTGGAAGATCTCTGGGTGCTCCTTGAGCGCGGTGTCGGTGTCGAGGAAGATCACGCCCTGCTTCTCGAGGTCCTCGCGGATCGAGTGGTAGACGACCTCGGACTCGTACTGGGCGGCGACACCGGAGACCAGGCGCTGCTTCTCCGCCTCGGGGATGCCGAGCTTGTCGTAGGTGTTCTTGATGTCCTCGGGCAGGTCTTCCCAGGTGGCGGCCTGCTTCTCGCTGGACCGCACGAAGTACTTGATGTTGTCGAAGTCGATGCCCTCGAGTCCGGCGCCCCAACCCGGCATCGGCTTCTTGTCGAAGATCTTCAGTGCCTTGAGGCGCTGCTCGAGCATCCACTCGGGCTCGCTCTTCTTGGCCGAGATGTCGGCGACGACCGCCGGGGACAGTCCGCGCTTGGCGCTGGCGCCGGCCACGTCGGAGTCGGCCCAGCCGTAGCCGTACTTGCCGAGGGCGGCAATCGTCTCTTCCTGCGTGAGGGGAGCCGGGGCGGTCGGCGTGGTGGCGGCCGGATCGGTGACGGTCATCGCGTGGCCTTTCGGGTTGTCGTGGGCAGTGTCTGTGAGGTTCCGTGCTGAGGAGACGGTGGAGACTCCGGCGGCGGATGGATCGGTACGTGGGTGGTGCAGGCGCAGTCACCGTTGGCGATGGTGGCCAGGCGCTGCACGTGCGTACCGAGCAGCTCGGTGAAGACCGCGGTCTCGGCCTCACAGAGTTCGGGGAACTCGGTGGCGACGTGCGCCACCGGGCAGTGGTGCTGGCAGATCTGCATGCCGTTGCCGACCTGCCGGGTGTTGGTCGCATAGCCCGCGCTGGTCAGCGCGTCGGCGATCTCCTCGACGGTGTCGGCGACCGTGACGGGGTCGGTGCTCGGCGACACGTCGGCCACGATCCGCTCGACTCGTTCCCGCGCGAATTCGGCGACGGCGTCGTGGCCACCGAGGTCACGAAGCTTGCGCATCGCGGCACCGGCGAGGTCATCGTAGGCGTGGCGCATCTTGCCGCGCCCCTCCGGCGTGAGCTGGAACCACTTCGCGGGGCGACCGCGCCCACGACCGCGACGCTGACCGAACCCGGTCGAGGCGACCTCGATGTCCCCGGCACTGGTGAGCGCATCGAGGTGACGACGCACGCCGGCGGCGGAGATGCCGAGACGCTCGCCGATCTCGCCCGCGGTCAGCGGGCCGTCCTCGACGAGCAGGTTCACCACGGCGTCACGCGTCTGACCGTCGTGCTGTTCGGCACCGGCGGTCGGCTGAGGGCTTGCCGTACCAGCGGAGGGCACGGCATTGCCGCTGCCCGAGGGCAGCACAACATCGTTCCGCATGGTTTTCACAACACGAGTGTGACGTAATTGATTCCACGCTGCCAGCAAGGGTGCCCTTAGCGAAGCGATGGAATTCTGCCACGGTGTCTCGATTGTCCGGATAAAGGGTGGTCGCGAGGTATCGGCCGCCGACGATTACAGTCGTCGTGTGCCCGAAACCACAGCTGGCCGCCGCGTGCCGGACTTCTTCGGACTCGTGTGGAATCACCTGCTCTCCGTGTTGAACTACCTCGGACTACGTAAACAGCGCCCGGTCGAACCCGACGCCGACGCCACCGAGCAGCGCGGCGACTACGGAAAGACCGTCGCCCGCCTACACGACGACGAACGCGAGGTCGGCCCCCTCAACGCCGCGGAGACCCGACGCCTTCGCCGCATCAAGCTCTTCGGCGCCACCGGCTCCGTCCTGATCCTCATCGGCGCACTCGGTACCGGCGCGGTTCCGGTGCTGCAGAACCCGGTGGCCGGCATGCGCGTGCTGTCGTTGCCGTCCCGGATGTTCGGCACCGCACTCGCCCTCTCCATCGGCGGCACCATCACCCTGGTGGTCGCGTGGCTGCTGATCGGCCGTTTCGCGGTGGGTCGGTTCAGCGTCGAGGTCCTGCATGGGCGCAGCCCGGAACGCCGGATGAGTCGACGTCAGGCCGACCGGACCCTCATGCTGTGGATCACGCCCATCGTGCTGGCTCCCCCGCTGCTCAGCAAGGACGTCTACTCGTACCTCGCGCAGAGTGCCATCGCCTACCGGGGCATGGACCCCTACTCGGTCAGCCCGGTACGAGGTCTGGGCGTCGACCACATCCTGACGCGATCGGTGCCCAACCTGTGGCGGGACACCCCGGCACCCTATGGACCACTCTTCCTGTGGATCGGCGAGGGCATCACGAAGGTGACCGGCGCGAACATCACCGCGGCAATCTTCCTGCACCGTATCGTCGCGCTGCTCGGTGTCGCGCTCATCGTGTGGGCGTTGCCGCGGCTGGCGAAGCGCTGCGGGGTGTCCTCGGTCGCCGCCCTGTGGCTCGGTGCGATGAACCCGCTCGTGATCCTGCATCTGGTGGGCGGCATCCACAACGAGGCACTCATGCTCGGTCTGATGCTCGTGGGCCTCGAACTGAGTTTCCGCGCCATCTACGGTGTCGATCGGCTACGCAAGCCGGGAACGCTGATACCCACGAGAGCCGGGTGGATCCTGATCGCCGGCGGCGCGGTGATAGCGGCGTCCGCGATGATCAAGGTCGCCTCCCTGCTCGCGCTCGGCTTCGTCGGGATCGCCCTGGCCATGCGCTGGGGCGCCACGCTGCCGGCGCTTCGACGCGCGCCGGTCCGCGAATGGTGGTCCCGATCGAAATGGTCGGTGTATGCCCTCTGCGTCTCCGCCGGCTTCTACGCGGTGGTGCTCGGCATCGTGATGGTCGGCATCTCGCTGGGGACCGGGCTCGGATTCGGCTGGACGGGCACGCTGTCGACCGGTGAGATCGTGCGGTCGTGGATGTCGATGCCGACCCTGCTCGGTGTGACCACCGGACGCATCGGTGTGACGCTCGGACTCGGCGAACACACGCAGGCGATCCTCGAGGTCGCCCGTCCGGTCGGCCAGCTCGTCGCGGGCCTGTTCATCATCCGCTGGATGCTCGCGACCCTCGGCGGACGCCTCCACCCGCTCGGCGCACTCGGTGTGTCAATGGCCACATTCATCCTGTTCTTCCCGTTCGTTCAGGCCTGGTATCTGCTCTGGGCAGTGATCCCCCTCGCGGCCTGGGCGACCGGTGCGTGGTTCCGGATCTCCACCATCGCCGCGTCGGCGATCATCGCGATCGTCGTGATGCCCACGAGCTCCAACACCAGTGGAGTCGTTCTCGCACAGGGCCTTCTGGCCGGTGTGATCATGGTCGCAGCACTCACCGCGCTCTTCTTCGAGGACCGCTCGCCGCGTCGGTGGCGTCGCCGCAGAACCGGGGCGCCGGAGGACACCCCGGAACCCGCCGAGAACGCCCCGACGCCATGACGATCCCCCACCGCACCCGCGAGCGGCGTTTTTCGTCCGCGGGGTCCGAGCGCCTAGTCTGACCTGTGTGCGCAGCACGACTCCTCGGCAGATCAGCGACGACGATCGGATGAACGATCGTCCGCCGACCGACCCCGTCGCGTCCCCCGCGGTCGAGGTCCGCGGGTTGGTCAAGGCCTTCGGTGACCGAACCGCCGTCGATCGACTCGATCTCACCGTGGAGCGCGGTCAGATCCTCGCCCTTCTCGGACCGAACGGTGCGGGCAAGACCACCACCGTCGAGATCTGCGAGGGCTTCACCGCCCCCGACGCCGGCACCGTCCGGGTTCTCGGGCTCGACCCGATCGTCGACAACGACGCCCTCCGCCGCCGTATCGGCGTGATGCTCCAGGGCGGCGGCGCCTACCCCGGCGCCCGCGCCGAGGAGATGCTGCGGCTCGTCGCCGCCTACTCGGCCGACCCGATCGACCCCGAATTCCTCCTCGACGCACTCGGTCTCAGCGACGTCCGACGCACGTCGTACCGACGCCTCTCCGGCGGGCAACAGCAACGCCTTGCGCTCGCCTGCGCGATCGTCGGCCGTCCCGAACTCGTGTTCCTCGACGAGCCGACCGCGGGCCTCGACGCCCATGCGCGTCTCGTCGTCTGGGAACTCGTCGACCGTCTCCGCGCCGACGGGGTGTCCATCCTGCTCACCACCCACCTGATGGACGAGGCAGAGGAACTCGCCGACCAGGTCGTGATCATCGATCACGGCCGCGCGGTTGCCGCCGGGACCCCCGCCGATCTCACCAGCACCGGCGCCGAGAACGAGTTGCGGTTCACCGCACCCCGCGGGCTCGACCTGTCGATGCTGACGCTCGCGCTGCCCGAGGGTTACCACTGCACCGAGGCGAACCCCGGCTCGTACCTCGTCATCGGTCCGATGACCCCCCAGGTCCTCGCGACGGTGACCGCCTGGTGCGCGAAGATCAACGTCCTCGCAACCGATCTCCGTGTCGAGACCCGCAGTCTCGAAGACGTCTTCCTCGACCTGACCGGACGGGCCCTACGACCGTGAACTCCCCCGCAGTGAACTCCCCTGCTCCCGGCACCGGACTCTTCCCCGACGGCATGTTCCGCCCGGCGCCGCGTCCGGCATCCCTGCCGGCGATGATCGCCGCACAGTCGACGCTCGAGCTCAAGCTCCTGCTGCGCAACGGTGAGCAGCTGTTGCTCACGATGTTCATCCCGATCACCCTGCTCGTCGGGTTGTGCCTGCTACCGATCAACACGACGTTCGGCGACGGACCGGCCGAGCGGGCCACGCTCTTCGTCCCCGCGATCCTCACGGTCGCCGTGATGTCGACCGCCTTCACCGGCCAGGCGATCGCCGTCGGCTTCGACCGTCGGTACGGGGCGCTGAAACGACTGGGCGCCACGCCGATCCCCCGGTGGGGCATCATCGTCGGCAAGTCGGTCGCGGTGCTGATCGTGGTGGCCCTGCAGTCGGTCATCATCGGCGCCATCGGATTCGCCTTCGGGTGGCGGCCCGACGCGGTCGGACTGCTGATCGGCGCGTTGGTGATCATCATCGGCACCGCCTGCTTCGCGGCGCTCGGACTGCTCCTCGGCGGCACGCTCAAGGCGGAGGTCGTCCTGGCCCTGGCGAACCTGCTCTGGTTCGCGTTCATCGGTCTCGGCAGCCTCGTGGTCGTCGATTCCAACGTTCCCGGCGCCGTGCACACCCTGGCACGGTGCATCCCCTCGGGTGCGCTCAGTGAGGCCCTCGAAATGGCCTCGCGTGGTTCGTTCGACGCCTTCGGGGTGGGCGTCTTGCTGGTGTGGGCCGCAGTGGCCGGCACCTTGGCGGTGAGGTGGTTCCGATTCCGATGACGACGTCGCAGACTTCGACACGACCCGACGGGGCGGACCCCGACCGGGTCACCCCCGACGAGCGCGGCAACCGGCGGATGAGCGGGTTCTGGCGGTCCATCCCGGGATTCGGCCGACCGACGATCCGCTTCGTGCACCGCTGGGCGATCGCGCTGCTCGTCTCCAACGTCGGGATCGTCGCCACCGGCGGCGCCGTGCGGGTCACGGGTTCGGGTCTCGGCTGCCCGACCTGGCCGCGCTGCACCGACGACTCCTTCGTCCCGCACGGCGAACTCGGCATCCACGGCGCGATCGAGTTCGGCAACCGGATGCTGACGTGGGTCCTGATCATCATCGCGATCGCCACCTGGATCGCCGTGCTCCGGTATGCCGGATCGGCACGTCGCGACAAGTGGCTCGTCACCCTGATCGCGCTCGGTATCCCGTTCCAGGGCGTGATCGGCGGCATCACCGTCCTCACCGACCTCAACCCGTGGGTCGTGGCGCTGCACTTCATCCTGTCGATGATCCTGGTGTCGGCGGCGACCGTACTGGTCTTCCGGATGCGCCCGTACCCGACTCCGACCGAGCCCGCCCCTGCCGACACCGACACCCCGGGGATGGCGACCCGGCGACTGGGCATCTACCTGGCGGGACTGCTGTACGTGGTCACCTGGGTGACGATCTACCTCGGCACCGTGGTCACCGGCTCCGGCCCGCACGCCGGCGACGTCGACGCTCCTCGCAACGGACTCGACCCCGACAACGCCACCCAGCTCCACGCCGACGCGGTGTTCGTCCTCGTCGGACTGGGTCTGGCAGCACTCGTCTACGCCCGCGTCTTCGCGCGTCCCCAACAGCGCTCGGCGCTGGTCTTCGTGGGGCTGCTCGCCCTGCAGGGCGTGATCGGCTTCGTCCAGTTCTTCACCGATCTGCCCGTCGCGCTGGTCATCGCCCACATGTTCGGCAGTGCGCTGCTGCTCATCGGCGCCACCTGGCAGGTGCTGGTCGCCCGGGCGACCGATCAGCCGCGCGTCGAGGCGGCGGCCTGACCACGAGCCACGAAACGAGAAACGACCCCCGGCGATCACGCCGGGGGTCGTTTCTGTTCCGCGGGTCGGACCGTCGGTCAGAGGATCGCGCGGTTGCGCGCCTTCGGGAAGCGCTTCTGGCGGGCCACCCAGCCGGCCATCTTGCGGTAGTGCGACGGCTTGACGGTGGTCTCCGAGGTGAGATCGCGGTCCCACTCGGCGATCTCGAGTCCGTCGACGGCATCGACGACGGCCTGCGCGGTCGCGAGGTCGGCGACGACGCGGTCACCGAGAACGCCCCCGGCGTCACCGACGAGCGTGATCCGTACGCCGGCCGCACCGATCGCCTGGAGGACGACCTTCGCGCTGCCGCCCTCGCGGGCGACGAACTTCTTCACCGAGGCGACGACATCGCCCGGGGCCTGGACGGTCGGCGTGGCTGTGGTGTCGGTGGCGGCACTGTCAGTCATGACGCTCAGCATACCGGTGGGCCCGGGCCGGTCCCGATAGCGGGATCGGCATCACATCCGGCGTGTTCCCCGTGTACAACGGGTGTCGTGCGCGCGATACAGGTGACCCGCCACGGCGGTCCGGACGTCCTGGCCTTCGGAACCGTCGACGACCCGATCCCGGCCGCCGACGAGGTGATCGTCCGGACCTCGGCAGTCGGCGTCAACTACATCGACACCTATCTCCGGCGCGGGCTCTACCCGTCGACCCCGCCGTACATTCCGGGCACCGAGGGCGCGGGTGAGATCGTCTCCCTGGGCTCGGAGGTGTCCGGCCTCGAAGTGGGCCAACGGGTCGCGTGGTGCGCAGCACCCGCGTCGTACGCCGAACTCGTGGCGGTGCCCGCAGCGCAGGCGGTCGTCGTCCCCGACGGGATCGACGACGCGGTCGCAGGATCGTCGCTGCTCCGGGGGCTCACCGCGCATTACCTCCTGGACGGGAGCGCACATCCGCATCCGGAGGACACGGTGCTGATCCACGCCGGGGCCGGCGGGGTCGGGCTGATCCTCACCCAGATGGCCAAACGCCACGGGATACGGGTCATCACGACGGTGTCGTCTGACGAGAAAGAAGAGCTGTCCCGGGAGGCCGGAGCCGACCACGTCCTGCGGTACACCGACGACCTCGCCGCGCGCGTCCGGGAGCTGACCGACGGCCGCGGTGTCCCGGTGGTCTACGACGGGGTCGGCGCGGACACCTTCGAGCAGTCGCTGGCCGCCACGGCCGTCCGCGGCATCATCGTCCTGTTCGGCGCCTCCAGCGGACCGGTGCCGCCGTTCGATCTGCAGCGCCTCAATCCGGCCGGTTCGTTGTCGGTGACCCGGCCCACGCTGGCGCATTTCACCGCGACGCCGGAGGAACTGAACTGGCGGGCCGGCGAATACTTCGAGGCGATCCTCGATGGCGACGTGGACGTGCGGGTGGGTCAGCGATACCGCCTGGCCGACGCCGCGCAGGCCCACGCGGACCTCGAGGCACGGAAGACCACGGGTGCGACCGTGCTGTTGCCGGCCGATTCCTGACGCGTCAGACGGACGGGATCAGCAGTACCGGGGTTCAGAAGTACCGGGGTCAGAAGTACGAGGAGATCGTCTGCATGCCGACGACCGCGTCGATCGCCAGACCGCAGAAGACGATCGCCAGGTACTCGTTGGACTGCAGGAACACCTTGAGGGGTTTCACCTCGGCACCGCGCTTGGTGTCGCGGTAGAGCTTGGTGACCCGCTCGAGGAACCAGGCGCCGGCGAGGAGGGCGATCACGGTGTAGATCCAGCTCGTGGCCGGGATCAGGGCGAGCGAGCTGACGACGGTCAGCCAGGTGTAGACCAGCATCTGACGCGTGACGCGTTCCTCGGTCGCGATGACCGGGAGCATCGGCACGCCGGCCGCCTTGTAGTCCTCCTTGTAACGCATCGCGAGCGCCCAGGTGTGCGGCGGAGTCCAGAAGAAGATGACCAGGAACAGCACGATCGGCTGCCAGCTGATGGTGCCGGTGACGGCGGCCCAGCCGACCAGCGTCGGCATGCAACCGGCGGCACCGCCCCACACCACGTTCTGCCAGGTGCGGCGCTTGAGGATCATCGTGTAAACGCCGACGTAGAAGATGATCGTGGCCGAGACGAGCAGGGACGACAGCAGGTTCGCCGCGAAGTACAGCACCGCGAACGACGCCGCCCAGAGCACCAGGCCGAAGATCAGCGCACTGCGCGTGGCGACCGCCCGACGGGCCAGGGGCCGCCGCTCGGTGCGCTTCATCTTCTTGTCGATGTCGGCGTCGACCACCATGTTGAGGGTGTTCGCGCTGCCGGCACCGAGCCATCCACCGATCAGGGTGAAGGCGATGACGGCGATGTCGACGTGACCGCGATCGGCCTGCAGCATCACCGGGATCGTCGCAACCAGCAGCAGCTCGATGACCCGCGGCTTCGTCAGCGCGACATACGCAAGCACCGTCGCGCGCACACGTCCGGCCCACGTCAGATCCGCCGGCATGACCGGCTCGGTCGAAACCTGCTGTGATGCGGTGTCGGTCGAGTGGGATGCGGCGGGATGATCTCCGCTCACACGCTCCCCTATCCTCACGAACACTCCTCGTCCGCCCGCACAGATCGCCGCGGGCTACTACAGAGCATGGTAGACGTTTGCCTTTGCGAACCGTGAATCGCGTCGTGGCGGAGCCCGTGACCGGCGACGATCGGCGAACCGGCGGGTAACTTTCGGTCGGCGCGCAGGTCGCCGTCGCAGCCGATTACTCTGGACTCGAACGCGCCGAAAACCGAGCAGGCACAGGAGACAATCACCATCGTGGCCGACACAGATGAGATCCGCGCACTGACCACCCCCCGCCATCCGGACGACTGGACCGACCTCGACACCCGGGCAGTCGACACGGCCCGCCTGCTGGCCGCCGACGCGGTGCAGAAGTGCGGCAGCGGCCATCCCGGTACCGCGATGAGCCTCGCGCCGCTGGCCTACACGCTGTTCCAGCGTGTGATGCGGCATGACCCCACCGACACCGACTGGGCCGGCCGCGACCGCTTCGTGCTGTCCTGCGGACATTCGAGCCTGACCCTCTACATCCAGCTCTACCTGGGCGGCTTCGGACTCGAGCTGTCCGACATCGAGGCGCTGCGCACCTGGGATTCGCTGACCCCGGGCCACCCGGAGTTCCGCCACACCCGCGGTGTGGAGATCACCACCGGCCCGCTGGGACAGGGTCTCGCCTCGTCGGTCGGCATGGCGATGGCCGCCCGCCGCGAGCGCGGCCTGTTCGACCCGGACGCCGGCGTCGGCGAGAGCCCGTTCGACCACTACATCTACGTGGTCGCCTCCGACGGTGACATCGAGGAGGGCGTGACCTCCGAGGCCAGCTCGCTCGCCGGCACCCAGCAGCTCGGCAACCTGATCGTGTTCTACGACCAGAACCAGATCTCGATCGAGGACGACACCGACATCGCCCTGTCCGAGGACGTCGCCAAGCGCTACGAGGCCTACGGCTGGCACGTGCAGACCGTCGAGGGCGGCGAGGACGTCGTGGCCATCGAGGCCGCCATCAAGGCCGCCCAGGAGGTCGTCGACCGTCCGTCGATCATCTGCCTGCGCACCATCATCGGCTACCCGGCGCCGAACATGATGAACACCGGCATGGCCCACGGCGCCGCACTCGGCGAGGACGAGGTCGCGGCCACCAAGAAGGTCCTCGGCTTCGACCCCGAGAAGAACTTCGAGGTCACCGACGAGGTCATCGCGCACACCCGCAAGCTCGTCGAGCGCGGTGCCGAGCAGCGCAAGGAGTGGACCGCCTCCTTCGACGCGTGGGCCGAGAAGAACCCCGAGCAGAAGGCGCTGTTCGACCGCCTGACCGCCCATGAGCTCCCCGAGGGCTGGACCGACAGCCTGCCGAGCTGGAACGTCGGCGACAAGGACGTGGCCACGCGCAGCGCCTCGGGCAAGGTGCTCGGCGCCCTCGCGCCGGTGCTGCCCGAACTGTGGGGCGGTTCCGCCGACCTCGCCGGCTCGAACAACACCACGATGGACGGCGAGCCCTCGTTCGGCCCGACGTCGATCAGCACCAAGAAGTGGTCGGCCAACCCCTACGGCCGCACCCTGCACTTCGGTGTCCGCGAGCACGCGATGGGTTCGATCCTGTCGGGCATCGCCCTGCACGGACCGACCCGCGCCTACGGCGGTACCTTCCTGCAGTTCGCCGACTACATGCGTCCGGCCGTCCGGCTGGCCGCGCTGATGGAGATCGACCCGATCTACGTCTGGACCCACGACTCGATCGGTCTCGGCGAGGACGGCCCGACCCATCAGCCGATCGAGCACCTGGCCGCACTGCGGGCGATCCCGAACCTCGACGTCGTGCGCCCCGCCGACGCGAACGAGACCGCTTATGCCTGGGCGCACCTGCTGACCCGGCGCAACCACCCGGTCGGCCTGGCTCTCACCCGCCAGAACCTTCCGATCCTCGAGGGCACCTCGGCACAGGGCGTCGCCAACGGCGGCTACATCCTCAGCGATTCCGAGGGCGACCCACAGGTCGTGCTCATCGGTACCGGTTCCGAGGTGTACCTGGCCGTCGAGGCACAGAAGGCATTGGCCGACAAGGGAATCAAGGCCCGCGTCGTGTCCTTGCCGTGTGTCGAGTGGTTCGACGAGCAGCCCAAGGGGTACCAGGACCACGTCCTGCCGCCGTCGGTTCCGCGTGTCGCCGTCGAGGCCGGCATCGCGATGCCGTGGTACCGCATCGTCGGTGCCGGTGGCGAGATCGTCAGCATCGAGCACTTCGGTGCATCGGCCGACTACAAGGTGCTCTTCACCAAGTTCGGGATCACCGCAGAGGCCGTCACCTCGGCCGCCGAACGCGTCGTCGCCGGCTGACCAACCCAAGGAGAGAGATCGTGACCCAGAACGAGAAGCTCGCCGAACTGTCCGCCGCCGGTGTCTCGGTGTGGCTGGACGACCTGTCCCGTGACCTGATCAGTTCCGGCGACCTCGCCGAACTGATCGCGACCAAGTCGGTGGTCGGCGTGACCACCAACCCGTCGATCTTCCAGGCGGCACTGTCGAAGGGCACTGCCTACAACGCGCAGGTCAACGAACTCGCTGCGCGCGGCGCCGATGTCGACGGCACCATCCGCACGGTGACCACCGACGACGTCCGCAACGCCTGTGACGTCCTCGCACCGGTGTACGAGGAGTCCGACGGCGTCGACGGCCGGGTGTCGATCGAGGTCGATCCCCGCCTGGCCCACGACACCGACGGCACGGTCGCCCAGGCGATCGAGCTGTGGAAGATCGTCGACCGCCCCAACCTGCTGATCAAGATCCCGGCCACCAAGGCCGGGCTCCCCGCGATCACCAAGGTGATCGCCGAGGGCATCAGCGTCAACGTGACGCTGATCTTCTCGGTGGAGCGCTACAAGGAGGTCATGGACGCCTACCTCGACGGCCTCGACGCCGCCGCGGAAGCCGGTCACGACCTGTCCAACATCCACTCGGTGGCGTCGTTCTTCGTGTCGCGTGTCGACACCGAGATCGACAAGCGCCTCGACGCCATCGGCACCCCGGAGGCGGTGGAGCTCAAGGGCAAGGCCGCGCTGGCCAACGCCCGCCTGGCCTACTCGGCCTACCAGCAGGTGTTCGAGGTCGAGTCGCGTTTCCCCGACCTGCTCGCCCACGGCGCACGCCCGCAGCGCGCTCTCTGGGCGTCGACCGGTGTGAAGAACCCGGACTACCCCGACACCCTGTACGTCAGCGAGCTCGTCGCGCCCAACACGGTCAACACCATGCCGGGCAAGACGATGGACGCCTTCGCCGACCACGGTTGGGTCAACACCGGCTCGATCATCGGTCTCGCGCAGGAGTCGCAGGAGATCTTCGACAAGATCGCGGCGCTCGGCGTGGACACGGTCGACGTCTTCAAGGTCCTCGAGGAGGAGGGCGTCAGCAAGTTCGAGGACGCGTGGAACGATCTGCTCGACGCGACCGCCGAGCAGTTGTCCGCGGCGAACAAGGGCTGAACCCACGTGGCCGTCGGCGAGGACGCAGTAGGACCCGATTCCTGGACCAATCCGCTCCGTGACCCACAGGACAAGCGGCTCCCCCGCATCGCGGGCCCGTGCAGTCTGGTCATCTTCGGCGTCACCGGAGACCTGGCACGCAAGAAGTTGATGCCTGCGGTCTACGACCTCGCCAACCGCGGCCTGCTCCCCCCGTCGTTCGCTCTCGTCGGGTTCGCCCGGCGCGACTGGACCGACGAGGACTTCGGGGCGGTCGTGCACGACGCCGTGCGGGAACACGCCCGCACGGGCTTCCGCGAGGAAGTGTGGGAGCGCCTCGCCGAGGGCTTCCGCTTCGTGCAGGGCAACTTCGACGACGACGCCGCTTTCGACAAGTTGCGCGACACCCTCAAGTCGCTCGACAACGAACGCGGTACGGACGGCAATCACGCTTTCTACCTGTCGATCCCGCCCGGTGCCTTCCCGACTGTGTGTGAACAGCTCGAGCGCAGCGGGCTGGCGTCACCGACCGGCGACAGCTGGCGCCGGGTCGTCATCGAGAAGCCCTTCGGTCACGACCTCGAGTCGGCCCGTGAGCTCAACGCCATCGTGAACAGCGTCTTCCCGGAGTCGTCGGTGTTCCGCATCGACCACTACCTGGGCAAGGAGACGGTGCAGAACATCCTGGCGCTGCGCTTCGCCAACCAGCTGTTCGATCCGCTGTGGAGTGCGCACTACGTCGACCATGTCCAGATCACCATGGCCGAGGACATCGGTCTCGGCGGCCGGGCCGGCTATTACGACGGCATCGGCGCGGCGCGCGACGTCATCCAGAACCATCTGCTGCAGCTGATGGCGCTGGTGGCGATGGAGGAGCCGATCTCCTTCGAACCCAAGCAGTTACAGGCGGAGAAGGCGAAAGTCCTCGCCGCCACCCGCAACATCGAGCCGCTGTCGGAGAACACGGCTCGAGGCCAGTACACCGCCGGCTGGCAGGGCAGCGAGAAGGTCCGCGGCCTCAAAGAGGAATCGGGTTTCGCGAAGGACTCCACCACCGAGACCTTCGCCGCGATCGCTCTCGAGGTCGATTCCCGACGCTGGGCGGGGGTGCCCTTCTACCTGCGTACCGGCAAGCGCCTCGGTCGGCGCGTCACCGAGATCGCGCTGGTCTTCAAACGGGCACCGCATCTGCCCTTCGACCAGACGATGACCGAGGAACTCAGCCAGAACGTGCTGGTGATCCGCGTCCAGCCCGATGAGGGCATGACGCTCCGGTTCGGCTCCAAGGTTCCCGCGACGAGCATGGAGGTCCGCGATGTGAACATGGACTTCAGCTACGGCACGGCGTTCACCGAGGCGTCTCCGGAGGCCTACGAACGGCTGATCCTCGACGTGCTGCTCGGCGAACCGTCCCTCTTCCCCGTCAACGAGGAAGTCGAATTGTCTTGGCAGATCCTCGATCCGGTGCTCGAACACTGGGCCCAGAACGGTCGGCCGGACGCATATGAGGCGGGAACGTGGGGGCCGGCGTCCGCCGATGAGATGCTCGCGCGCCATGGCCGACAGTGGAGGCGTCCATGATCGTCAACCTGCCCGACACGACGAGCCGGGAAGTCGCCAAGCGACTGGTCAACCTCCACGAGACCGAGGGTTCGGTCAACAACGGCCGTGTGCTGACGCTGGTCGTCTGCGCCGAACACGACGAACCCACCGAAGGCGCCATCGAGGCCGCGATCGCGGCAAGTCGCGAGCATCCCAGCCGCGTCATCGTCGTCTCCCGCGGTGTGCGCCATGCCCGTTCGCGGATGGATGCCGAGATCCGCGTCGGCGGCGACGCCGGCGCGTCGGAGGTCATCGTGCTGTCGCTGGCGGGCGACATGGCCGACCATGCGCACGCGGTGGTGATCCCCTTCCTGCTGCCCGACACCCCGGTGGTCACCTGGTGGCCGAGCATCGGTCCCTCGAAGCCGGCCTCCGATCCGCTCGGGACCCTGGGCCGCCGCCGGATCATGGACGCCAACCGTGACCCGGGCCTGAACACCGTCCTCAAACGGCGTCTGGCCGGGTACTCCCCCGGTGACACCGACATCGCCTGGACCCAGCTCACCCCGTGGCGGGCGATCCTGGCATCGGCACTCGATCGCCCTCCGTTCACCCCGGTCCTCGAGGTCGATGTGACCGGTCCCGATCGCAGCCCGGCCATCGACCTGCTCGCCGGTTGGCTACGGTCGGCGCTGGGTGTGCCGACGCGCAGGTTCACCGGCAGCTTCGAGGTCCGGCTGGTCCGGACCGACGGCGACACCGTGCTGGCCGTCGACGAGGCCAACAACGCGGTCCTGACCGCTCCCGGCAAGCCGGACGGGAAGATCGCGATGACGCCGCGCTCGCTGCCCGTGTGCATCGCCGAGGAATTGCGTCGCCTCGACATCGACGAGGTGTACGCCTCGGCGTTGGCGGGCGTCGCCGACGTGGAGCGGATCTCGCCGGAGCAGGAGGCGCTCCTCCGGGCCGACATGCGGGCCGCGGTCAACCACGCTGCGCAGCAGAGCGATTCAGAAACAGCCGACGGAGAGGAGTGAACGACGTGGCCATCGAGACGCTGGTCTTCGATTCCAAACAGGAACTGGTCGTCACCGCGGCCGCCCGGTTCGTCGACCTGGTGACCCGCGCACAGTCCGAACGCGGAGTCGCGAGCATCGTCCTGACCGGCGGCAGCAACGGGATCGGCATCCTGTCGGCGCTGGCCGCCGACAGCGGCACGATCGACTGGTCGCGAGTCGATCTCTACTGGGGCGATGACCGTTTCGTGCCGGCCGACGACCCGGAACGCAACTCCGGCCAGGCCCGCGAGGCCCTGCTCGACAAGGTGCCGGTGGACCCGTCGCGGGTGTTCCCGATGGCCCCGTCCGACGGTCCGTTCGGCGACGACATAGACGCCGCCGCAGCCGACTACGCGGCGATCCTGGCCGGTCGCTCGGTCGACGGCATCGCCCCCGAGTTCGACCTGCATCTGTTGGGCATGGGCGGCGAAGGTCACATCAACTCCCTCTTCCCGCACACCGCCGCCACCGCGGAGACCGAGAAATCCGTTGTCGCCGTGGAGGACTCGCCCAAGCCGCCGCCGCGTCGGATCACCCTGACGCTGCCCGTGGTCAACCGGTCGCGCAACGTGTGGTTCCTCGTCGCGGGCGCCGACAAGGCCGAGGCCGTCGCCGCCGCCCACAACGGCGCCGATCCGGCGGACTGGCCCTGCGCGGGTGCACACGGCACCGACGAGACCATCTGGTTCCTCGACGAGGACGCCGCCAAGAACCTCTGACCGACGCGGTCCTCAGGCCGTCGCCGGTGCGCCGGCGGAGCCGGTGAGCAGAGCCGGAAGGTACTCCGACGCCATCCCGAATGCGACGCCGACCACGAACGCACCCGCAACGAGCACACTCGGGTGCTGCCAGCTGACCGGATCGTTCACCGCTGACCCGGTCGCAGCTATGGTGCCTGCGGTCGAGGCGAACCCGAGGAAGCCTGCAGGCGTAAAGGACAGCCAGGGGATCCCCGAGATCGCCGCGAGCACACCGGCTCCCCCTATGCAGCACAACGCAACCACCCAGGCTTCGCCGCCCATGGCGTTCGCGACCAGCAGGGTGATCGTGGCGCTGACGACCCCGGCCATACCCATCACGAGCGTGGACCGTGCGCCGGACGGCCCACCCCCGGCGGCGAAGTAGGACGCCCACGCGATGAACACAACCCAGATCGGGACGTCGAGCACGTAGTTCGTGAACAAGACCGACACCGCAGCGAGCAGCCCGATCACCAGAGTTGATGCCACGCGTTGAGGCATATCTCGTTCCTCTCCCCGTCCCCGGCCGATTCTCAATCGCTCGCGACGGCGCCGGGCTTGGATAGCAGGTCGCGGATCCCGGCGTCGATGAACGCGGTGTCGACGTCGTTGGCACCACCTCCCGCGAAGTGCCCCCAGATCCCCGGGATGACCCGCACCTCGCCGTTGGCGATGAACTGCGTCGCCCAATGCTCGTCCTCCGGCGGGAAATAGAGATCCTTCTCCGCCGGCATCGCGAGCAGCGGACATACTATGGCGCGCAACGCCTTTGTGGTGTCCCCGTCGAATCCTGGGGTGTTGCCCACGTCGCCCGCATGCCAGGTCCTCAGCATCGCGATCAGGTTGTTCGGGTCACGGCCGTCACGAAAGAAGTTCTCCCAGAACCCGTAGAGAAAATCGTCGAACGAAGTGAATCCCAGGGCACGCCACTCCTCCTCCCAGTAGAAGGCCTGCGAGTAACCCCATCCCGAGTACACGCGCGCGAAGGCGCGGAGTCCTTTGATCGGCAGTGCTTCTGGCGTGTAATCACCGTCGGCGTAGGCCGCGTCGGCCTTGAGCGCGAACTCGAGCGACTCCAGAAACACCTTGTTGTGCGGAGAAGTGATGCTCGAACCGCAGAACGGAGCCGCACGTTCCACCATCTCGGGATGGCTGACCGCCCACTGGTAGGTCTGCCCGGCACCCATCGACCAGCCGGTGACCAACGCGATCCGTGAGATTCCGAACTTCTCGGTGACCAGCCTGTACTGGGCCTCGACCTGGTCATAGAACGTCACAGCCGGGAATCGAGCCCGGTCATACGGCGGCGGGGTGTTCGACGGCGACGAGGACAGGCCGTTGCCGAGCATGTTCGGCACGATGATGAACCAGTCGTTGGGATTGAGGGCCTTGTCGTCTCCGATCAGCCACTCGTTGTCGGTGTGCCACCCCGAATACCACGTCGGGTAGACGATGACGTTTGACTTGTCGTCGTTGAGCGCACCGTAGGTCTTGTAAGCGAGGCGGGCGCCACGAAGGGTGGCGCCGGATTGCAGGGTGAAATCTCCCAGTTCGAAATACTCGGCGTCCGTTGGTGCCGGCATGGTCGGTCTCCTGTTGGTTGGGTGTGAAACGAATCGGATGATTACGGGATCAACTGCTGACTGCACATTGGCCGCGATCGACGTGTACCGGCCCCTGTGCCGAAGGACGAACGTCGATGTCGAAGATCGCCGTCGGGACGTAGAGGGTGGCGCAGGAGTTCGGCACGTCGACGACGCCGGAGAATCTGGCCTCCACCGGTGCGGCACCGAGCAGGAGGTACACCTGTTCCTTCGTCCAGCCGAACTTGGACAGATACTCGATCGCGTTGAGACAGGCGTTCTGGTACGCCAGCGTCGAGTCGAGATAGTGCTGGTTTCCCTGCTTGTCCACGGAGAATCCGACGAAGGTGAGGAACTCCGAGTAACGCGGCTCGACGATCCCCGGGATGAAGACCGGATTCGTGGTGACCCCGTAGGTCTCCATTCCCCCCTTGATCACCTCGACCCGGAGATCGATGTAGCCGCCCATCTCGATCGCGCCACAGAAGGTGATCTCACCGTCGCCCTGCGAGAAGTGGAGGTCGCCGAGCGAGAGATTCGCACCGTCGACGAAGACCGGGTAGAAGATCCGGCTGCCCTTCGACAGGTTCTTGATGTCCTGATTTCCGCCGTTTTCGCGAGGCGGCGCGGTGCGGGCGGCCTCGCCGGCGATCCGCTCGTGGTCGGCGGGGTCGACACCGCCGAGCACCGCATTGTGCGGTAGCGGCGGCAGGGCGAGCGGTGGTACGCAATCGGGGTCGGTGTCGATCAGCGCCTGTTCGCGCGAGTTCCAGGTCGCCAGCAGGCTCTTGCTCGGTGCGGTGCCCATGAGTCCCGGATGGATCAGCCCGGTGAATTCGACGCCCGGGATATGGCGGCTCGTCGCCTGCTGTCCGGCGAAGTCCCAGACAGCCTTGTAGGCCTGGGGGAAGAAGTCGGTGAGAAACCCGCCGCCGTTCTCGCGAGCGAAGATGCCGGTGTACCCCCATCCCTGTCCGGCAACCGGGCCCTGCTGCTGCGGCACCGGGCCCACGTCGAGGATGTCGACCATCAGCAGATCGCCCGGCTCGGCGCCGTCCACTCCGAAGGGTCCGGACAGCTGATGCACCATCGACAGGTCACAGTCACGGATGTCATCTGCATCATCGGAGTTGAGAATCGTACCGTCGAACCACTCCTTGGACTCGACCCGGAAGGACTGCCCCGATCGAACGGTCGCCACCGGCGGGATCTCGGGGTGCCACCGGTTGTGGCCGACGAGCTCCTGTGCGCGAAAAGGTTTGGCATGGTCGACGGGAAAGATGACGTCAGGCATGTGGATTCCTCCTAGGAGAGTTGGGTAGTCGAGGATCGACCTGTCAGGGCCGTGGCAGCTGCCGCCAGCGCGGATCCTGCATGGGCGCGCGGCGGCCTGCCGCGGTACGCGACCGGTTGACAACAGACGGACTCTCCCCGGAAGACTGCTGCAGGGCAAGTAATTTCGTTGCCAACGGATCGTGTGACAACACCGCCGGCGGCCCGTAGACGCGGGGCGCCTTCCCGCCGCAGGTGCCACAGCGCACCGCAGCCGGAGTCTCCCCCATCGGAAACCGCTGTTCGAAGTCACCGTGGGCGGGGCACCGGTAGTCGTAGACGGTCACTGAACCCTCCATCGGTCTCATTACTCCCATTTGGGAGTAATGAGGAGACTACTCAGCGCCACTACGGTGTCAATGCCAGAACGGCGGTGGATATCGGCATTCGGGAACTGTTAACGCCGGTGCAACAGACCTCGTACCATTCACGAAAGGCGTTACACGGCAGAAACCTCGTGCGGGGTCGAGCGGTGTCAGAGTGACAAAAGAGCGGGTTTCATCCTTGCGACTCGCGAACCGACGACACAGCCGACTCCTCGTACACCCGGGAGATGATCGGTTCGACCTCCCGTAGGAGCAGGGCACCTTGAGCAGAGATCTGAAGAGTCACCCGACGACGGTCATCGGGCGCCGGGCTCCGGTAAACGGCTCCACTTTCGACCAGGGAGTCGATCGCACGAGTCGCCGAGGTCGGCGGGATCACCAGGGCATCGATGAGGTCGGCCATCGACGACCCGGGGTTGGCCTCGACGGCGGCCAGGGCTCGCCACCGGTCAGCCGTCAGTCCGTGTTCGCGAAGCGCTGCGTCGAGACGGGTGGAAACGAACGCAGCCTGACGCAAGAGAGAGAGGGCGGCGAGGACTTCGGTCATGACTGGTCCCCTTTCGCGTTGTCGCCCGCGCCCGACTCCGGCGGCGTGCACAATCTGCAACATACCAACTCGTCGCCGCTTGTTCGCGGGGCCGGTGACCGACGAACTCGGACCGACGCTTCTTGCCGAGTTGCACTCGTCCTCCCTCGAACGGGCCCGGCCGGGATCTTCGGGCCGCAATGTCTGGCCGCCGCCGAACTGGCGGCAACTGAGATCGAGGCGACGGGCGGAATCGGTGGACGTGCAGTCGAATTCGTTCATCTCGACGCTGGGCGGCCACCGGCGCAGGTTGCACGGGACGTGGCGTTGCTCCTGCACGACGGCGCCATCGACGCGATATCCGGATGGCACCTGTCGAACACCCGACAGGCCATCGCCCGTGTGGTGCGTGGCTCGATTCCCTACGTGTACGCCGCCGCATACGAGGGCGGCGAGAACAGTGATGGCGTGGTGTGCAGCGGTGAGGTCCCGATCGACCAGATCCTCGCCTCCTTGCAGTGGTTTCGGCGAGAGCGCGCTCTGCAGCGCTGGTACATCGTCGGCAACGACTACATCTGGCCGCGAGGCACGGCGGCAGCAACACGGAAAGGGTTGGAGGGCAGCGATGTCGGCGTTGTTGCCGAATGCTATCTGCCGCTCGGTACCGAGGACGACTCACAGTGGGATGCGACATGTGCTGCCGTGGCCCGAGCCGAACCGGACGGCGTTCTCTCGCTTCTCGTCGGCTCCGACGCCGTCCGCTTCAACCGCGCGTTCGCGCGGCATCAGCTCGACGCCTGCATCACCCGATTCAGTCCGTTCACCGATGAAACCGTGGTCCTCGCCAGTGGCGCCGAGGCCACCGGCGATCTGTACATCTCCGCGGGATGGTTCGCCGGTCTGGACTCGGCGTCGGCAACGGATTTCACCACCGGATTCGCACGCGCTTTCGACCTGATCCATGGGACCGGTCCCATCGGAGTCGGCGCCGCACCACCGCCGGGAACGATGGCCGAAACCACCTACTCCGGGCTGAAAGTGCTCGCCGGGATGGCCCGCGACGGCATGCCGAGTGTCGATGACGCGCGACGGGTACTCGAGTCATGGGGCTGGGACTCACCGCACGGACCGGTGGATCTACGAGACGGAAGTGCCCGGCACCGAGTTCACCTCGCGGCGGCCGACGGCGTCGGACTCGATGTCATCGCACGTGTGAACTGAGCTCGCCATGGACCCGGACGCCTCGCGGACCGAGGTTCTACGACCGGGTCTGGCGCTCCTGACCACGGACCTCCCGCGATCATCCGGTGGCCGGCTCGCTAGGCTCAGTGCTCGTGACCGAGACCTCGACCTACGCGAACGTGACCCTCGACCCGGCCGCCAACGTCTACTTCGACGGCAAGTGCGTGAGCCACACGTTCCATCTCGCTGACGGCACCCGTAAGTCAGCCGGCGTCATCCTTCCCGCGGCCCTGAACTTCGGCACCGGCGCACCCGAGATCATGGAACTGCACACCGGATCCTGCCGAGTTCGTCTCGCAGGCAGCGATGACTGGACCTCCTACGGCGCGGGCTCCTCGTTCTCGGTGCCCGGCGACTCCTCGTTCGACATCGAGGTCACGGACGCCGTCAGCTACGTCTGCCACTACGGCTGAGGAATCATCCCGGGCTACGCAGTGTTGCACGCCACATGCGCGGCAATGCACTGTGGGTGCTCGCCCACCCCGATCAGTCCTCCCTGAGCAGCCACCTGCGGAACGTCGGTGTCGCGGCGCTACGCGAAGCAGGCTGGCGCGTCGACGAATCCGACCTCTACCGGATGAGATGGGACCCGCTCCTCGTCGCCGACGACAGATCGGCCGATGTCCGCGCCGAGCAGCGGAAACTCGCCGATGCCGATCTGGTGATCCTGCAGTTCCCTCTGTGGTGGTACGGAATGCCTGCCATCCTCAAGGGCTGGTTCGACCGGGTCTTCGAGAGCGGTTTCGCCTACGACGTCCCCGACCCCGAGACCGGACGCTTCCTCAAATACGGCCGGGGCGGACTCACCGGGAAACGGGCGCTCGTGGTCGTCACCGCCGGTGACCGGCGCGCGAGCCTCGGGCCCCGTGGGATCAGCGGCCACATCGACGATGTGCTGTGGCCGATACTGCACGGAACCCTCTGGTACACCGGCATGCTGCCACTGCGACCGCACCTCGTCACCGAAGCCGACGACGTGGACCGGTCGACGGTCTGCGCCGTGGAGCGCGCGCTGACGGAACGTCTCGAACACGCCACCGAGGAAGACCCGATCTCATACCTGCCGATGGCGGACGAGTTCTACGACCACTCGATCCGTCTGCACGAGCACATCTCCCCGGGCGTCGAAGGCAATGCTGCGCACCAGCAGCGCAGCACTGCGGTCTAGCCCGAGTTGCGCAGCGCCGTCGCGAGACCGTTCATCGTCAGCTGGATACCGCGACGCACCAGCGGGGTGTCCTCCCCCGCACGGAACCGGCGCAGCAGCTCCACCTGGAGGAGGTTGAGCGGCTCGAGGTACGGGAAGCGGTTGTAGACAGAGCGTTTCAGGGCCGCGTTGTCGTGCAGTAGGTCGTCGGTGCCGGTGATCTTGGCGCACATGGCGATCGTGCGCTCGTGTTCGTCGACGATCATGCCGAACACCTTGTCGCGTAGTTCCTCGTCGGGAACCAGCTGTGCGTAGCGTTCGGCGAGACCCATGTCGGACTTCGCCAGCACCTGCGCCATGTTCGACATGACGGTGCGGAAGAACGGCCACTTCTCGTAGTAGCGCTGCAATGCCTCGAGACGGCTGGGATCGTCGCCGACCCACTCCTCGAACGCGGATCCGGTGCCGTACCAGCCCGGCAACATCACTCGTGACTGCGTCCACGACAGCACCCACGGGATCGCGCGGAGATCCGAGATCTTCTCGGTCTGCTTGCGCGACGCCGGGCGGCTGCCGATGTTGAGAGCGCCGATCTCCGACAGCGGGGTCGACGTGGTGAAGTACTCGACGAATCCCGGTGTCTCGTGCACGAGGCGGCTGTACGCCGCGCGCGCCTTGGCGGCGATGTCGTCCATGATCTCGTAGGCCGACTCCGATTCGTCGCCGAGACCCTCGACGTCGAGCAGCGACGACTCGATGGTCGCGGCCAGCAGCGTCTCCAGGTTGCGGCGCGCGGTCACCGGTTCGGCGTACTTGGCGGCGATGATCTCGCCCTGTTCGGTGATGCGCAGCGATCCCTGCACCGCGCCCGGCGGTTGCGCGAGGATGGCGTCGTAGCTGGGTCCGCCGCCGCGGCCGACGGTGCCACCGCGACCGTGAAAGAGCCGCAACCGGATTCCCGACTTCGTCGCCGCCTCCACAAGGTCGAGTTCGGCGCGGTACAGCGCCCAGTTGGCGGCCATGTAGCCGCCGTCCTTGTTGGAGTCGGAGTAGCCGAGCATGATCTCCTGCATGCCGTTCTGGGACTCCACGAGCGCCCGGTAGAACGGCACGTCGAGAACGGCGAGCAGCGTGGTGGCGCCCTGCTGCAGATCCTCGATCGTCTCGAACAGCGGCACGACCCGCACAGTCGATCGCGGCGTGTTCTCCCCCGCGGCACCGGGATCGTAGAGACCGGCCTCCTTCAGCAGGATCAGGGCCTCGAGCATGTCACTCACCGAGGTGCACATGCTGATGATGTAGTTGGGCACTGCTTCCGGACCGAACGTCGCGACCGCCTTCGCCGCCGCCCGCACGATCCCGAGTTCCTTGGTCGCCAGCTCGCTCAGCTCCGCGTCGGGACTGGTGAGGGGCCGGCGCCGCTGCAGCTCGGCGGACAGGATCTCGACCCGCTCGTCCTCCCCCAGCGAGGCGTAGTCGGCGTGGACGCCCGCCCAGGCCAGGAGTTCGGCGACGACCTCCTCGTGCATGTCGGAGTTCTGCCGCATGTCGAGACCGGACAGATGGAAACCGAACGTACGCACCGACTCCCGAAGTGACAGGAGGCGATCGTCGGCGATGGTGGCGTCGTTGTTGACCCGCAGCGCGGCGTCGATGACGTCCAGGTCGGCGAGCAGTTCCGATGCGTCGTCATAGGGTGGCTTGCCGTCGACGAGGAAGAGGTCGCTCGAGGAGAGGAAATCGTCATCGAACATCCCCCGCGCCGTCGCCGCGAGACGGGATCGGATGTGCCGCAACGCGAGCCGAAACGGTTCGTCGACGCCCGGGTCGTCGGCATCGGCACCGGCGAGTTCCAGCAGCGGCTCGGTGCCGGTGATCAGTCGCGCCGACATGCTCAGTTCCTGCGCGAGGTTCTCGAGTTCGGCGAGATGGTGCCCGACCGCGGTCGCGGCGGCCAGCGTGGTGGCCAGGGTGACGACCTCGGCGGTCACGAACGGGTTGCCGTCCCGGTCGCCGCCGATCCAGGACCCCATGCGGATCATCGGCTCGTCGGCGAGACCCGCCTCCGGGTACGCCGACCGCAGTGCGGCACGCACCGAGGTGTTGATCGCCGGCACCACGTCGAAGAACGAGGCATCGTAATAGCGCAGACCGGAACGGATCTCGTCCTGGATGGTGAGCCGTTCGAGGCGGATGAGCGCGGTCTGCCACAGCGTGAGGATCTGGCGTCGGATCGCCTCGGTGACCTCCGCATCCTCGTCGGGGGTCAGTTCGGTGCGGCCCCGGAAGCGCATCAGCTCGGTGATGCGGTTCTGCGCCTCGAACACCGTGCGACGACGCGTCTCGGTCGGGTGGGCGGTGATGACCGGAACGACGTTGGCGTCGGCGAGCGCCTTGCCGACCTCCTCGTCGCCGAGTCCGGCGTCGGCGAGCTGACGGTAGGTCGCGGCGAGGCTGGACTTCTGCGGCGGGTCACCGGCCCGCACATGGATGGCACGGCGACGTTCGCGGTGGATGTCCTCGGCCAGGTTGGCCAGCAGCGCGAAATGACTGAAGGCGCGGATGACGGGCACCGCGGTCGCCACGTCGAGATCGACGAACATGTCCGCGAGTTCGCTGCGATCGATCTCGTTGCGACGCACGCCGAATGCTGCCACCCGAGCAGATTCGACGAGATCGAAGACCTCGGTGCCGGAATGCTCGGCGACGACCTCGCCGAGGATGCCGCCGAGCAGACGGATGTCCTCGCGTAACGGTTCGGTGAGTGCACGCCCCTCGTCGTCGACGACGATGTGGTCGACGATCGAGATGGACGGACGCGATGCCGGGGCTCCCTGTGCGGGGGCGGTTTCACTCATGCCCTCAAGTATCCCGAGATCAGGGGTATCCGGCATCCCGGGGAAAGCGACGGGCGACGCGTTTGACGCGTCGCCCGAGGTCGAGAGCAGAAATCAGCTCAGGAAAGTTTGATGTCGACGCCCACGCCGACGATGAAGATCACCCAGATGAGGCCGACGAAGATGGTCAGCCGGTCGAGGTTGCGTTCGACGACGCTCGAACCCGACAGGCTGGACTGGACACCGCCGCCGAACAGGGACGACAGACCGCCACCCTTGCCGCGGTGCAGCAGGACGAGCACGATCAGCAGCACGCTGGTCACGATCAATCCGATGTCGAGTGCACCTTGCACAGTCACGAGTCGAAACGCCCTTCCGTAAACACCTGGAGAAACAGCTGTGGCAGGTGGTGCCGACGCAAATCGACACCAACCTGCCACAGTGTACGCGTGGGTGTGACCCGTCAGGGCAAGGGGCCACCCGCGGCGATCGCCGACAGCGTCGCGAACTCGTCGGACTTCAGCGACGCGCCGCCGACGAGAGCTCCGTCGACGTCGGTCTGGCCGACGATGTCGCCGACGTTCTTGGCATTGACCGAACCGCCGTAGAGGATGCGGACCGAAGCCGCGGTCTCCGCGTCGGCGATCTCCGCGAGGGTCTCGCGGATCGCCTTGCAGACCTCCTGGGCGTCGGCGGCACTGGCCACGCGACCGGTGCCGATGGCCCAGACCGGCTCGTAGGCGATGACGGTCTTGGCGATCTCATCGGCCGAGAGGCCCGCCAGCGAACCCTTGAGCTGCGTCACGTTGTACGCGACGTGCTCGCCGGCCTCGCGGATCTCGAGACCCTCGCCGATGCAGACGATCGGGGTGAGCTCGTGCCGCAGCGCGGCCTTAGTCTTGGCCAGCACGATCTCGTCGGTCTCGCCGTGCAGGGTGCGACGCTCCGAGTGCCCGACGACGACGAAGGTGCAGCCGAGCTTCGCGAGGAAGGCACCGCTGATCTCGCCAGTGTAGGCGCCCGAGTCGTGCTGCGACAGGTCCTGCGCACCGTAGGTGAGCAGGAGCTTGTCCCCGTCGACGACGGTTTGCACGCTGCGGATGTCGGTGAACGGCGGGATGACCGTCACGTCGACCTTGTCGAAGTACTTCGCCGGCAGGGCGAAGGCGATCTTCTGAACCAGCGCGATGGCCTCGAGGTGGTTCAGGTTCATCTTCCAGTTGCCCGCGATGAGCGGTTTACGAGTTGCCATGGCTCAGCTCTCCAGCACGTTCAGTCCGGGGAGTTCCTTGCCCTCGAGGTACTCCAGCGATGCGCCACCTCCGGTGGAGATGTGCGAGAAGTCCGAGTCGGGCAGGCCCAGGGTCCGCACCGCGGCGGCCGAGTCGCCGCCACCGACCACGGTGAACGCACCGTTGCCGGTCGCCCCGGCGATGGCCTCGGCGACACCGCGGGTGCCGGCCGAGAACTTCTCGAACTCGAAGACGCCTGATGGACCGTTCCAGAAGATCGTCTTGGCGCCCGAGAGGACCGCGGCGAATCGTTTCACCGACTCCGGTCCGATGTCGAGGCCCATCCAGCCGTCCGGAATGGCGTCGGCGGCGACGGTCTTCGCCTCCGCGTCGGCGGCGAACTTGTCGGCCACCACGACGTCGACCGGCAGGTGGATGACGTCGCCGAAGCGCTCGAGCAGGCTCTTGCAGACCTCGATCTGGTCTTCCTGCAGCAGCGAGGTGCCCACCGAATGGCCCTGTGCGGCCAGGAAGGTGAAGGCCATGCCGCCGCCGATGACGAGCGTGTCGACCTTGGGAGCCAACGCCTCGATGACCCCGAGCTTGTCGGAGACCTTCGAACCACCGAGGACGACCGCGTACGGGCGGGTCACCTCCTCGGTGAGCTTCGACAGGACATCGACCTCGGCCGCCACCAGCTCTCCCGCGTAGTGCGGGAGGAGCTTGGCGACGTCGTAGACCGATGCCTGCTTGCGGTGGACCACTCCGAAGCCGTCCGACACGAACGCGCCGTCGTCGCCGACGAGTTCGACGAGCGCCTTGGCGAGCTTCTCGCGCTCGGCGTCGTCCTTGGAGGTCTCCCGCGGATCGAAGCGGATGTTCTCCAGGAGCAGGACGTCACCGTCGGTGAGACCCTCGGCGCGGGCGAGCGCGTCGGTGCCGACGACGTCACCGGCGAGCTGCACGTTGCGGCCGAGCTCCTCGCCGAGACGCGCCGCGACGGGCGCGAGCGAGAACTTCGGATCCGGCTCGCCCTTCGGCCGACCCAGGTGCGCGGTGATGATCACCTTGGCACCGGCGTCGATGAGCGCGTTGAGGGTGGGCAGGGAGGCGAGGATGCGGCCCGGATCGGTGATCGTCGACCCGTCGAGCGGGACGTTGAAATCCGAACGGACCAGCACTCCGCGACCCGAAACACCCTCTTCCAGAAGGTTCTTCAGAGTGGGAACACCCATGAGGCGTTGACTCCTCTTTCGTTGTACGACGAGTGGACTAGAGAGACTTGCTGACGAGTCCGATGAGGTCGACGAGGCGGTTCGAGTAGCCCCACTCGTTGTCGTACCAGGACACGACCTTGGCCTGATCGTCGATGACCTTGGTCAGGCCGGCGTCGAACAGCGAGCTGTGCGGGTCGGTGACGATGTCGGAGGAGACGATCGGGGCGTCGTAGTACTTGAGGATGCCCTTGAGCGGACCCTCGGCAGCGGCCTTGAGCGCGGCGTTGATCTCCTCGGCGGTGGCCTGCTTGGCCAGCTGCGCGGTGAGGTCGGTGACCGAGCCGGTGGGGATCGGCACACGCAGGGCGTAGCCGTCGAGCTTGCCCTTCAGCTCCGGGAGGACCAGGCCGATGGCCTTGGCGGCACCGGTCGAGGTCGGCACGATGTTCAGGGCGGCGGCGCGGGCGCGACGCAGGTCCTTGTGCGGGCCGTCCTGCAGGTTCTGATCCTGGGTGTAGGCGTGGATCGTGGTCATGAGGCCCTTGACGATGCCGAACTCGTCGTTGAGGACCTTGGCCAGCGGGCCGAGGCAGTTCGTGGTGCACGAGGCGTTCGAGATGATGTTCTGGCTGCCGTCGTACTTGTCGTCGTTGACGCCCATGACGATGGTGATGTCCTCATCCGACGCGGGGGCCGAGATGATGACCTTCTTGGCGCCGGCGTCCAGGTGACCCTGGGCCTTGGCGCGTGCGGTGAAGATGCCGGTCGACTCGACGACGACGTCGACACCCAGATCGCCCCACGGGATCGAGGCGGGGCCTTCCTTGACCTCGAGCGCCTTGATCTTCTTGTCGCCCACCACGATGGTGTCGTCGCCTTCGAGGCTGACCTCTTCGGGCAGACGGCCGAGGATCGAGTCGAACTTCAGCAGGTGCGCGAGAGTCGCGTTGTCGGTGAGGTCGTTGACCGCGACGATCTCGATGTCAGTGGTGCCCAAAGCCTTTTGCGCTTCGACGGCACGGAAGAAGTTGCGGCCGATCCGGCCGAATCCGTTGACGCCTACCCGAACAGTCACAGTTGTGCTCCTTAGCGGTATTCATGGTCAGGCCTGTGGGTCAAGCCCTGCTGGCCGCGCCGTGAGCGGTCACCGATGGCACACAGGGGCGACCCCGGTCCGCACACGTCGACTTCAGCCTAGTAGGCCGGGTTCCGTCCGGCACACCGCAGGTCCGCCTGTTGGCTTCCTCGCAGCGATCAGGCCTCGTCGAGCAGCTCTGAGGTGACCGCCGACTCGGTGTCCGGGATGCCGTCCTGGCGAGCTTTCTTGTCGGCCATCGACAGCAGACGACGGATGCGTCCGGCGACGGCGTCCTTGGTCATCGGCGGGTCGGCGAGCTGGCCGAGCTCCTCCAGGGAGGCCTGCCGATGGGTGATGCGCAGCTGCCCGGCCGCGACGAGATGGTCGGGGACCTCGTCACCGAGGATCTCCAGGGCGCGTTCGACGCGGGCCGCCGCGGCGACTGCCGCACGAGCCGAGCGTCGCAGGTTGGCGTCATCGAAGTTGGCGAGGCGGTTCGCGGTCGCGCGCACCTCGCGGCGCATGCGGCGTTCCTCCCACACCAGGCGGGTGTCGTGGGCGCCCATCCGGGTGAGCAGGGCGCCGATGGCCTCGCCGTCGCGGATGACGACGCGGTCGGCGCCGCGGACCTCGCGGGCCTTGGCGGTCACGCCGAGGCGACGGGCCGCTCCGACGAGCGCGAGGGCGGCCTCCGGGCCGGGACAGCTGACCTCCAGGGCCGACGAACGTCCGGGTTCGGTCAGCGATCCGTGGGCGAGAAACGCACCGCGCCAGGCGGCTTCGGCGTCGGCAACACTTCCGCCGACGACCTGGGCGGGGAGTCCGCGCACCGGACGACCGCGCAGGTCGAGCAGGCCGGTCTGCCGGGCGAGGCCCTCGCCGTCCTTGGTGATGCGCACGATGTAGCGGGCCGACTTACGCAGTCCGCCGCCGCGCAGGACGTGGACGTCGGAGCCGTAGCCGAACAGGTCGTGGATCTCGCGTCGTAGGCGCCGCGCGACATTGCCCATGTCGACCTCGGCCTCGACCACGACGCGGCCGGCCACGATGTGCAAGCCGCCGGCGAATCGCAGCAGGGCCGACACCTCGGCTCTCCGGCAACTCACCTGGGTCACCGTCAGGCGACTCAGCTCGTCTTTCACCGCCGCCGTCATCGCCACCGGTCCCTGTCCTCCTGTCAACAGCCCACACGTCCCTGAAGAAAACGCCGAATCATCGCCTGTGTCAGGCGTCCGCCCGGTCAGCGTAACGGTTCGATTCACCTTCGCACAGTTCGTTCACCACGGCGGCGACTTTCGCCGGGTCATGGACCCGGCGACCGGGTACGGCGACATCGCCGACGTTCAGCTCGGCGCCGAAGAGCCCTGCCGCACGCACTAGATGCTCGCGTTCCCGTCCGGCCGGTACCGACGACGCGTCGACCAGGACGTTGTCGACACGGAAGGTATCGGCGTGCGCGTGCAGGACGTGCAGATGCCGCTCCACCGAGAACCCCGGGGTCTCCCCCGGTTCGGGTGCGAGATTGACCACCAGCACCTTGCGGGCGGCGGTGCGCTGTAAGGCCTTGAGCTGTTCGGGCACCAGCACGTGCGGGATCACGCTGGAGAACCAGGAGCCGGGACCGAGCATCACGAGATCGGCGGATTCGATTGCCTCGACGGCACTCTCGCAGGCGGGCGGATCCTCGGGGATCAATCGCACGCGGCGTACCTTGCCGGGCGTCGTGGCCACCGCGACCTGTCCGCGGATCTCCCGGCTGATGCGGGGATCCGCCTCGAGTCCCGACACGTCGGCCTCGATGTCGAGCGGGACGGTCGACATGGGCAGCACCTGCCCGACGATCCCGAACATCGACCGGAGCTCCTGCAGCGCGGCCACCGTGTCGCCGAGGACCTCGGTGAGGCCGGCGAGCATCAGATTGCCGATGGGGTGTCCGGCGAGGGCCCCGCGACCGCCGAAGCGGTGCTGCAGGACCTCGGCCCACAGTTCGTGGCGCCGACGGGTGTCGGGATCGCCCGCGGTCTGGAAGTCCTCGAGCGCCTTGGGCGCAGACATCAACGCGGCCAACGCCATTCGGAGGTCTCCCGGCGGGATGAGCCCGAGTTCGGCACGCAGCCGGCCCGACGATCCGCCGTCGTCGGCGACCGTCACCACCGCGGTGATGTCGGTGCTGAGGTAGCGCATCGCGGTCAGCGTCGCGTACAGGCCGTGGCCGCCACCGAGGGCGACGATCTTCTGGGTCATTCGCGCCCCAGATCGCGGTGCATCACGCGCACATCGTAGGAGGCCACACCGGAGTCGTCGACGGTCTTGCGGAGCCGTCGGGCGAGTTCCTCGGAGATGGCGACGCTGCGGTGTTTGCCACCGGTGCAGCCGACGCTGATCGTCATGTAGCGCTTGCCTTCTCGTAGGTAGCCGCGACCGACGATGGACACCAGGCCGGTGTAGAGGTCGAGGAAGTCACCGGCGTCGGGCTGGCCGAGGACATAGTCGCGGACCGGCGCCTCCTGCCCGTTGTGGTCGCGCAGTTCGTCGATCCAGTGGGGGTTGGGCAGGAACCGCACGTCGGCGACGAGATCGGAGTCGATGGGCAGTCCGTACTTGAAGCCGAAGGACTGCACCGCGATGCTCAGCCGCGGTTCGGCGTCGCCCGGGGACACGCCCTCCACCACGGAGCGGAGCTTGGCCGCGGTGAGCGCCGAGGTTTCCACGACGAGGTCGGCGACGTTCTTGATGGGCGCCAGGATCGCGCGCTCCCGGGCGATGCCCTCGATGAGGGTTTCCTTGCCCTGCAGGGGGTGTCGGCGACGCACCTGTTCGAAGCGACGGACCAGCGCCTCCTCGCTCGCGTCGAGGTACAGCAGCCGGGTACGAATCCCGGACTCCTCGAGGCTGTCCCGCAACTGTTCGAGTTCGTGGGCGAGGTTGGGGTGGGAGGCGCGCAACACCATCGCGAGCCGGGTGATCGTCGGGTCGCTCTCCCGCACCATCCCGACCATCGTCGAGATCAGCGACGGCGGAACGTTGTCCGCGACGTACCAGCCGTCGTCTTCGAGAACGTTGGCCGCCGTGGAGCGGCCCGCACCTGACATGCCGGTGACGAACAGGACGGTGAGTCCGTCCGGCACCTCGCCGTTCCGGACCCCACCGGTCAGCTGCTCGTCGTGTTCGGCCTCGGCCTGCTCACTCATCGACACCTCGTCCCGCGTCACCGGTCACCACCGTCATCTCTGCCTCGTTCACCGCGTCGGACACCACCGTCTCCACCGGCACCACCTCGGATTCCACCACCTCGGACTCGGGCACCGTCTCGACGACGGTGTCACCGCCGAGCGCGCTCTGCACCGCACGGGCGGTGGTCAGTCCGATCCCCGGAACCTGGGCGATCTCCTCCAAGGATGCCTCACGCAGACGCGCAACCGACCCGAAGTGGGTCACCAGCGCGGTGCGTCGTGTCTTCCCGAGACCCGGGATGCCGTCGAGCGCCGAGGCGGTCATCCGCTTGCTGCGCTTGCTGCGGTGGAAGGTGATGGCGAACCGGTGTGCCTCGTCGCGCACACGTTGCAGCAGGAACAGTGCCTGGCTGCTGCGCGGCAGGATCATCGGGTCGTCCTCGCCGGGCACCCACACCTCCTCGAGGCGTTTGGCGAGTCCGATGACCGCGACGTCGGTGACGCCGAGTTCGTCGAGGACTGCCGCGGCCGCATGCACCTGCGGTGCGCCACCGTCGACGACGAACAGGTTGGGCGGGTACGCGAATTTCCGTGGCTGCGCCGGGGTCTCGGGCACGGCGTCGACCTCGCCCGACTCGGGTGGCGGCGCGTCGCGGTCGGCACGGTGCCGGAGGAAGCGACGGCGGGTGACCTCGGCGATCGACGCGACGTCGTCGGAATGGCCGTCGCCGGCGGCATGACGGATCGCGTAGTGCCGGTAGTCGGACTTGCGCGGCAGGCCGTCCTCGAAGACGACGAGAGAGGCGACGACGTCGGTGCCCTGCACGTGCGAGATGTCGACGCACTCGATGCGCAGCGGCGCCTGGTCGAGCATCAGGTTCTCCTGCAGCTCGGTGAGGGCGGCCGAGCGGGTCGTGAGATCACCGGCGCGTCGGAGTTTGTGCTGGGTGAGTGCTTCACCCGCGTTGCGGGCGACGGTCTCGAACAGCGCCTTCTTGTCGCCCCGCTGCGGTACGCGCAGTTTGACCCTGCTCCCCCGCAGCCCGCACAGCCACTCCTCGAGTTCTGCTGCGTTGGCGGGCAATTCGGGGACCAGGACCTCACGCGGAACGGACTCGCCGTGTGCGCGGTTCTGACCGACGTCGACGGTGGCGTCGAAATCGACCTGCGCACCGTAGAACTGGGTGATGAACTCGCCGATCACGTCACCGTCGGTGCCGTTGTCGCTGCGTTCGACGACCCAGCCGCGCTGACCGCGGACGCGTCCGTCGCGCACATGGAAGACCTGGACCGACACCTCGAGTTCGTCGCCGGCGATCGCGACGACGTCGGCGGTGGTGCCGTCACCGAGGACCACGGCCTGCTTCTCCATGGCGCGCCGGAGGGCGCCGATGTCGTCGCGTAGACGGGCCGCCCGTTCGAAGTCGAGATCCTCGGCCGCTGCGGTCATGTCGCGTTCGAGCTTGCGGATCAGCAGGTCGGTGCGGCCGGCCAGGAAGTCGCAGAAGTCCTCGACGATCTCACGGTGCTCCTCGGCGTCGACGCGGCCGATGCAGGGGGCGGAGCACTTGTCGATGTAGCCGAGCAGGCACGGGCGGTCGATCTGGCGGTGCCGTTTGAACACGCCCGCCGAGCAGGTGCGCGCCGGGAACACCCGCGTCAGCAGGTCGACGGTCTCGCGGATCGCCCACGCATGCGCGTACGGACCGAAGTAACGCACGCCGCGGCGGCGGGGGCCGCGGTAGACGAACAGCCGCGGGTACTCCTCGTTCAGGGTCACGGCGAGCATCGGATAGCTCTTGTCGTCGCGGTAGCGGACGTTGAACCGCGGATCGAACTCCTTGATCCAGTTGTATTCGAGCTGGAGCGCCTCGACCTCGGTGCCCACGACGGTCCACTCGACCGACGCGGCCGTCGTCACCATCTGGCGGGTGCGCGGGTGCAGCGAGGCGATGTCGGCGAAGTACGAGGTCAGGCGCGACCGGAGGTTCTTGGCCTTGCCCACGTAGATGACACGACCGTGCTCGTCACGGAACTTGTACACCCCGGGATCGGTCGGGATGGTTCCGTGAGCAGGACGGTAGGTAGTCGGGTCGGCCACGTGTTCCAGGCTAGTTGGCGGGTCGGACGGTCCCGCGATAGCGCTCTTCGAGCTCGCGGAACCGGGCCATCGCCTCGACGGCCCGCGGGCCGTCGTTCGCCTGCACGGCCAGCACGGTGATGTGTTCGTCGGACGGGAACAGCAGCCAGGCGCCGTACCCCTTCTCGGGGTAGGTCAGTCCGAGCACCTGGTCCCAGCCGAACAGCCGGACCGGTACGAGGTTGCGCACCTCGACGCCCTCGGCCCCGACGCGCAGCCGCGGACGGGTCAACAGGAGGATGGCGCCGGAGATGAGGACGCCGATCAGGATGATCGCGACCTGGTCGGAGCCGCCGAGGTTGCGGACCCCGACGTCCTCGACCGTCAGCAGCAGCCCGAAGATGATGTGGATGGCCATCACGATCACGGCCGCGATGATCGCCCAGCGGGGCAACTTACGCGGCCGATAGACCAGGTCCCATCGCGGGGAGGTCACGCCGATGCTCCTCCGACCGCATTCGGCAGGGCCTCACCGCGTGCCAGTGCACGCAGGGTCAGTGCCGACGCCAGTGCGGCGACGGTCGCCTGGGCGCCCTTGTCCTCGGTCGAACCGGGCAGGCCTGCGCGGGCGATGGCCTGCTCCTCGGTGAGCGTGGTCAGCACGCCGTTGCCGACCGGGGTCGACTCGTCGAGCGAGACGCGGGTCAGACCCGCGGTCACCGCGTCGCACACGTACTCGAAATGCGGTGTTTCGCCCTTGATCACGACGCCGAGCGCGACGACGGCGTCGTGGGTGCGGGCCAGCGCCTGCACGATGACCGGCAACTCGATCGCGCCCGCCACCTGCACGATGGTCGGCTCGGTGACACCGTTCTCGTTGGCCGCGCGGACCGCGCCGTCGAGCAGTGCGCCGCAGATCTTCTCGTGCCACTGCGACGACACGATCGCGAGCCGGAGTTTGCCGGCGTCGGCGAGTTCGAGGGTCGGTTCTCCGTGGCCGCTCATGCAGGGGCTCCTTCAGATGCGTCGTCACCGGTGTGCGCAAGGTCGTCGAGGCCCACGAGGTCGTGTCCCATCCGGTCGCGCTTGGTGCGAAGGTAGCGCAGGTTCTCGGCGTTGGCGCGCACCGGCATCGGCACACGGTCGACGATCTGCAGGCCGTAGCCGTCGAGGCCGACGCGCTTGGCCGGGTTGTTGGTCAGCAGACGCATCGACGACACACCGAGATCGACGAGGATCTGGGCGCCGAGACCGTAGTCGCGGGAATCGGCGGGCAGACCGAGTTCCAGGTTGGCGTCGACGGTGTCGGCGCCGGCGTCCTGCAGCTGGTAGGCCTGCAGCTTGTGCAGCAGGCCGATGCCGCGGCCCTCGTGGCCACGCATGTACAGGATGATGCCGCGGCCTTCCTCGGCCACCATCTCCATCGCGGCGTCGAGCTGCGGACCGCAGTCGCAGCGCAACGAACCGAAGACGTCGCCGGTCAGGCACTCCGAGTGCACGCGGACGAGGACGTCGTGTCCGTCGTCGCTGGAGATGTCGCCCTTGACCAGGGCGACGTGCTCGACGTCGTCGTAGACGCTGGAGTAGCCGACGGCGCGGAAGTCTCCGTGACGGGTGGGGATCCGGGCATCGGCGACGCGCACGACGTGCTTCTCGTGACGACGACGCCATGCGATGAGGTCGGCGATCGAGATCATGGCGAGGTCGTGCTCGTCGGCGAAGACGCGCAGCTCGTCGGAGCGGGCCATCGAGCCCACGTCCTTCTGGCTGACGATCTCGCAGATGACACCGGCCGGGGCGAGGTCGGCGAGGCGGGCCAGGTCGACGGCGGCCTCGGTGTGGCCGGGACGACGCAGCACGCCGCCCTCCTTGGCGCGTAGCGGGACCACGTGGCCGGGACGGGTGAAGTCGCCGGCGGTGGCCTCCGGGTCGGCGAGCAGACGCATGGTGGTGGCACGGTCCGAGGCGCTGATACCGGTGCCGATGCCCTCACGGGCGTCGACGGTCACGGTGTAGGCGGTGCCGTGCTTGTCCTGGTTCATCGAGTACATCGGGGGCAGACCGAGACGGTCGCAGGCGTCGCCGTCGAGCGGTACGCACAGGTAGCCCGAGGTGTAGCGGACCATGAAGGCGACGAGCTCCGGGGTGGCCTTCTCGGCCGCGAAGATCAGGTCGCCCTCGTTCTCCCGGTCCTCGTCGTCGACCACGACGACCGCCTTGCCGGCGGCGATGTCGGCGATGGCCCGTTCGATCGAGTCGAGCTGGACTCGTTCTTCGGTGGTCGCGTCTTCACCATCACGCGGCGATTCGCTCATCAGAACCTCACTCGTTGTGCTCATTTCGGCCGCTGTGCTCATTTCGTCTCTTCAAGCGCAGGGACAGCTTGGGTATTTCCGAGGTGCAGACGTTCGACGTACTTGGCGATCACGTCGACCTCGAGGTTGACCACGGTGTCGGGCTTGGTGGCACCGAGGTTGGTCTCGTTGAGGGTGGTGGGGATCAGGGAGATCTCGAACCACGAGTCGTCGCCCGATCCGCCGACGGACGAGACGGTCAGCGACACACCGTCGACGGTGATCGAGCCCTTCTCCACGAGGTAGCGGGTGAGCTTCTCCGGCACGCCGATCCGCACGACGGTCCAGTTCTCCGAGGGGCTCACGGACAGGACGCGACCGGTTCCGTCGACGTGGCCTTGCACGATGTGGCCGCCGAAACGCCCGTTGGCGGGCATGGCGCGTTCGAGGTTGACGGTGCTGCCCGCGGCGAGGTCGGACAGGGAGCTACGACGAAGCGTCTCGCCCATCACGTCGACGGTGAACTCGCCCGGTCGGAGGTCGACGACGGTCAGGCACACGCCGTTGACCGCGATGGAGTCGCCGTGGCCGGCATCGGCGGTGACGATGGGTCCCCGCACGGTGAAGCGGGCTGCATCAGAGAGATCCTCGCGGTCGGCGATGACGCCGAGTTCCTCCACGATTCCGGTGAACACGCACTCCTCCTGCTCGCTCGGAGCAGACAGGGCGGCACTGTGTCGCCTGTTCTCTCGCATCCGGACTATGACCGTCGGCTTCGGAATCTCACCGAATCTGCTGTCCCTGTCTTCCGACAGGCGCTCGCGGGCTGGAAGGTGCATATCCATAGCACCCTCATCACCGCCGGTGGGGAATCTCACCCCGCCCCGAGAACTGGTGATATCGACGCTAGCACGATGCACGAACGGAGTCGCATTGGAATTTCGCTGAGCGAAACAGTCCGGCCCTGGCGTGTCGCGCATCTCGCCCTGCTCAGACCTGCGCCGATGGTCGCACAGCGCGGGCGAGTGTGACCAACACGTCATTCCCGAGCGTCGTGACCTCTCGGGTCTCGTACCGTCTGGCGTCGCCCAGAGTGGTGACTCCCGGGATCTCGACGGAACTGCGTCCCGCGCCCAGGACCATCGGCGCAACGTAGGCGTGCACCTCGTCGACGAGGTCGGCGGCGAAGAAGGCGCCGAGGATGTGCGGGCCGCCCTCCA
>NZ_JSYC01000085.1:0-17297 GCF_054823965.1 Gordonia sp. GN26
CCCTCTCGCTGGCTGAGGTGCGAGGAGCGTAAGCGACGAGCCTCGAAGGCCTGGTGACCTGCAGACGCCTACTCGACGGGCAGACTTCGATCGAAGTCTGTTAGTCGGGTTGAGGTTCGCCAGTCGGGTGCGAGCGCTCTAACCAGCCGTGACCGGGTACCGCACGAGACCCAACTCCGCGTCGTGCGAGAGCTGGTCATGGCGGGGGAGTACCCGCACTGTGTAACCGAGATGACCCGATGCCGGCGGGGTGGCCGGCACCGAGAAGACGACCCGTTCCGACGCGTCGCGATCAGCCGCAGGGCTCATGTCGATGATCGCCGGGTCGACGATGTCGCCGTCGTCGGTCACGCGGCCCAGCACGAGTTGGACACGGAGGCTGTCGGGGTCGAGTTCACCGACCGCCACGTGCGCCGAGACCCGAAGGCCGTCGTCCTCGCTTTCCTCGTCCACCCCTGCGACGACGATCGACCCCCAGCCGGTCTCGATCTCGCGCCGGTACACCGCGAGATCGCGTGCCCCCGCGTAGTCGTCGGCACACGCGGCGACATAGGCCTCCGCGGCCGGGCAGTACAGCTCGGTGGTGTAGTCCCGGACCATGCGTGACGCGAGGACCTGAGGGCCCAATCGGGTGAGCGTGTGGCGCATCATCTCCACCCAACGCGTCGGCAACCCGTTGTCGTCGCGCTGGTAGAACAGCGGGATCACGGTGTCCTCGAGGAGTGCGTAGAGCGCCTCGGCTTCGAGGTCGTCGCGTCGGTTCTCGTCTTCGATGCCCTCAGCGGACGGGATCGCCCAGCCGTTGTCGTCGTCGGCCATCTCGTCCCACCAACCGTCCAGGATGGACAGGTTGAGGCCGCCGTTGAGCGCCGACTTCATCCCCGACGTCCCGCACGCCTCCATCGGCCGCACCGGGTTGTTCAGCCACACGTCACAGCCGGCGTAGATGTGGCGGGCCATCGAGATGTCGTAGTCGGGCAGGAAGACGATGCGGTCGCGTAGCTGCGGGTCCTCGGCGAAGCGCACCACCTGCTGAATGAGTGCCTTGCCGCCGGTGTCGGCCGGGTGCGCCTTGCCTGCGATGACGAGCTGCACCGGGCGGTCGGGGTCGGTGAGGATGCGCCGCATGCGGTCGGGGTTGCGCAGCATGAGCGTGAGGCGCTTGTATGTGGCTGCGCGACGGGCGAAGCCGATCGTCAGCACCCCGGGGTCGAAGAGGTCGGCGGTCCAGCCGAGTTCGGCATCGGTGAAGCCGCGTTCGCGTCCGCTCGCGTGAGCCCGACGCCGAACCTCGGCGACGAGCTCGGCCCGCAGCGACTCGTGGGTGGACCAGATGGTCTCCGCGGGCAGTCCGGCGTAGACCTCGGGGGCGGAATCCTCGTCGCTCGAGGCGAAGTCACGCCAGACCTTCGACACCCAGGTGGGACCGTGTACGCCGTTGGTGACCGCACCGATCGGCACGTCCGCGGCGTCGAAGCCGGGCCACAGGTCGGCGAACATCTCCCGGCTCACCTCGCCGTGCAGCTGCGAGACGCCATTGCTGCGCTGTCCGAGGCGGAAACCCATGTGCGCCATGTTGAACACGCCCGGGTCGGCCTCGTCGCCCAGTTCGGCAACGGTCGACGCGGGCAGGCCGGGCAGCAGCCGCGAGGTCCCGGAGTCGTCGGCGTCGAGGTACCGGTTCACCAGATCGGTGGGGAAGCGGTCGATCCCGGCCGGCACCGGGGTGTGCGTGGTGAAGATGTTCGACGCGCGGACCACGGCCTCGGCGGTGTCGAAGTCGAGTCCGGCGGCCACGTACTCCCGGATGCGTTCGGTGCCCAGGAATCCGGCGTGCCCCTCGTTCATGTGGAAGACCGTCGGTTCGTCGCGGCCGGTCACCTGCACGTAGGCGCGCAACGCACGGACACCGCCGATGCCGAGCAGGATCTCCTGCAGGATGCGGTGCTCCTGATCGCCGCCATAGAGACGGTCGGTGACGCCGCGCAGCTGGTCGTCGGTGTTGGCCGCGATGTCGGAGTCGAGGAGTAGCAAGGGGATTCGGCCGACGTTCGCGACCCACACCTGCGCGGACAGGGTACGACCGCCGGGCATCGAGATCTCGACGACGACGGGCGCATCGCCGTCGGTGAGGAGGGTGAGCGGCAGATCTCGCGGGTCGTTGACCGGGTATCGCTCCACCTGCCAGCCATCGTGGTCGAGACCCTGGCGGAAGTAGCCCGACCGGTAGAACAGTCCGACGCCGATCAGGGGGAGTCCGAGATCCGATGCCGCCTTCAGATGATCGCCGGCGAGGATGCCGAGTCCGCCGGAGTAGATCGGCAGCACCTCGGAGACACCGAACTCCATGGAGAAGTACGCGATCCCGGGCGGCACCGGATGGTTCTCCGCGTACCCGCCGAACCACTGCGGCGCGTCGAGGTACTCCCCGAGACTCGCCTCCGCCGCCGCGACCCGCGCGCGGAACTCCTCGTCGGCCGCCAGCTCGGTCAGCTGGGCCGGATCGACGTCGGCGAGCACCCGCAGCGGATCACCCGTCGCCTCCCACCGTTCGGCGTCGATCGTCGCGAACAACTCCTGGGTCGGCGGGTTCCACACCCAGCGCAGGTTGTGCGACAGGGGACCGAGGGCGGCCAGTTCGGGAGGCAGCGGCACCCGAACGGTGAACCGGCGGAAAGCTTTCACGGCGACGACGGTACTGGTGCCGGGCCCTCCCTGCGAACGGGACGATGCGAGCCACTCCGCATCACCCTCTACCCTCGAAGCATGCAGCGAATCATCGGTACCGAGGTCGAGTACGGAATCTCCGCTCCCGGCGACCCGACCGCGAATCCGATCATGACCTCCACCCAGGCTGTTCTCGCCTACGCGGCGGCGGCCGGCGTGCCGCGTGCCAAGCGCACGCGCTGGGATTACGAGGTGGAATCCCCGCTCCGCGACGCCCGCGGATTCGACCTCGGGCGCGGTTCCGGACCGGCCCCGATCATCGACGCCGACGAGATCGGCGCGGCGAACATGATCCTCACCAACGGCGCCCGCCTCTACGTCGACCACGCCCATCCCGAGTACTCCGCACCCGAGGTCACCGACCCCATGGACGCGGTCATCTGGGACAAGGCGGGCGAACGTGTCATGGAGGCCGCCGCACGCCACGTGGCGAGCGTTCCGGGTGCGCCCAAGCTGCAGCTGTACAAGAACAACATCGACGGCAAGGGCGCCTCCTACGGCACGCACGAGAACTACCTGATGGCCCGCGAGACCCCGTTCACCGCGGTGATCGCCGGTCTGACCACGTTCTTCGCCTCGCGGCAGGTCATCACCGGCTCGGGTCGCGTGGGCATCGGCCAGTCGGGTGATGAGGCCGGCTTCCAGCTTTCGCAGCGCTCGGATTACATCGAGGTCGAGGTCGGCCTCGAGACCACCCTCAAACGCGGCATCATCAACACCCGCGACGAGCCCCACGCCGACCCGGAGCGCTACCGCCGGCTGCACGTCATCATCGGCGACGCCAACCTGGCCGAGACCGCGACCTACCTCAAGGTCGGGACCACCGCACTGGTCCTCGACCTCATCGAGGCGGGCGTCGACTTCTCCGACATCGAACTAGCCCGCCCGGTCCAGGCCGTGCACACCATCAGCCACGACCCGACCCTGACCGCGACCGTCGCACTCACCGACGGCCGCGAGCTCACCGGGCTGGCCCTGCAGCGCGAGTACCTCGAACGCTGCATGAAGTTCCACGAGCAGGAGCACTCCGACGACGAGCGGGCCAAGCATGTCCTCGAGACGTGGGCGGATGTGCTCGACCGGCTCGAGCGCGACCCGATGGAATGCTCGGACATCCTCGACTGGCCGGCCAAGCTGCGCATCCTGGAGGGCTTCCGCCAGCGCGAAGGCCTGGCCTGGTCGGCGCCGCGCCTGCAGCTCATCGACCTGCAGTACTCCGACGTCCGGCTCGACAAGGGGCTCTACAACCGCCTCGTCGCGCGCGGCTCGATGAAGCGTCTGGTCGACGAGAACGACGTGCTCGCCGCGATCCACGAGCCGCCGCGCAACACCCGCGCCTACTTCCGCGGCGAATGCCTGCGCCGGTTCGGTGCCGATGTTGCCGCGGCCAGCTGGGATTCGGTCATCTTCGACCTCGGCGGGGACTCCCTCGTCCGCATCCCGACGCTCGAGCCGCTGCGCGGGACGCAGGCCCACGTGGGCAAGCTCCTCGATTCGGTCAACTCCGCCGCCGAACTGGTCGACCAGCTGACGACCTGACACGCGCGGGGCATGTGCTTTGTTCCGCCCCAGTTGTCGCCGCCACAGGTAGTGTGGGAACACACGATTCCGAGGCCGATTCACCAGGGATCAGCGCCCGGCGGAAGCCGGTGAGATCCCAGGGGTCGCAAGACCCGATGGTGGTCGGTCGCGGGTAGCCCGCCAAGGGGCGATCGGTTTCAAGGAGGCAGCAGATGGCGCAGGAACAGACCAAGCGTGGTGGCGGCGGCGACGATGAGGGCGTTGGCCCCGATTCCGGTGCCGGACAGGAACGTCGCGAGAAGCTGGCCGAGGACACCGACGACCTGCTCGACGAGATCGATGACGTGCTCGAGGAGAACGCCGAGGACTTCGTGCGTGCTTACGTGCAGAAGGGCGGCCAGTGAGCGACAGGTTCGGATCACTGCCCTTCTCACAATCTCGTACGGGTTCCGCTCTCGGCCCCAGATCCTCTTTCGGCGCGGACATCTCGTCGTTCACCGAATTCCTGCGGATGCACGCGCCCGAGCAACTTCCGCAGGCTCAGGTTGATCGCGTGGGGTCTTTCGCCGGTGGCGCAGACGGCGCCGGAGACATCCCGCACGGCACGACGATCGTCGCCGTGTCGTACCCGGGTGGCGTGATCCTCGCCGGGGATCGTCGTGCCACCATGGGCAACCTGATCGCGACGCGAGACGTCAAGAAGGTCTACATCACCGACGAGTACTCGGCGGCCGGCATCGCCGGCACCGCGGGTATCGCCATCGAGATGGTGCGGCTCTTCGCCGTCGAACTCGAGCACTACGAGAAGATCGAGGGCATCCCGCTCACTCTCGACGGCAAGGTCAGCCGGCTCGCGAGCATGGTCCGGGGCAACCTCGGCGCGGCCCTCCAGGGTCTCGCCGCGATCCCGTTGCTCGTCGGTTACGACATCGACCACGACGACCCGACCGAGCGCGGCCGGATCTTCAGCTTCGACGTCGCGGGTGACCGTCACGAGGAGTTCGGCGGGTACACGGCCATCGGTTCGGGTTCGGTGTTCGCGAAGTCGTCGCTGAAGAAGCTCTACCGCTCCGATCTGACCGCCGGTGAGGCGCTCGTCATCGCGGTGGAGTCCCTCTACGACGCCGCCGACGACGACTCCGCCACCGGCGGACCCGACCTGGTCCGCAAGATCTTCCCGATGGCCGCGGTCGTCGACGCAGAGGGTGCTCGGGAGGTGGACGCGACCGAGATCGAGGATGCGGCGCGGGCCGTCGTCGAACGCCGTACTGCCGAGCACGAGGGAGGTGCCCGATGACCTTCCCGTATTACGCCAGTGCCGAGCAGATCATGCGCGATCGCTCGGAGCTTGCACGCAAGGGCATCGCACGCGGTCGTTCGGTGGTCATCCTGACCTACGCCGACGGTGTGCTGTTCGTCGCGGAGAACCCGTCGAACACCCTCCGCAAGACCAGCGAGATCTACGACCGCATCGGTTTCGCCGCGGTGGGCAAGTACAACGAGTTCGAGAGTCTGCGCAAGGCGGGCATCCAGCTCGCCGACATGCGCGGCTACAGCTACGACCGCGCCGACGTGTCCGGTCTGTCGCTTGCCAACACCTACGCCAACGCCCTGGGCAGCGTCTTCACCGAGCAGGCCAAGCCGTTCGAGGTGGAGCTGTGTGTGGCCGAGGTCGCCCGTGCGGGCAAGCCGAAACCGTCTCAGCTGTACCGGATCTCCTACGACGGCTCGATCACCGACGAGACCCGGTTCCTGGTGATGGGCGGCGCGACCGAGCCCATCGCGGCGGCTCTCAAGGAGAGCTACGCGCCCGACATGGAGCTCGCCCAGGCGATCGGGGTCGCGGTCAAGGCGCTCGCCACCCCGGCCGACTCCGGCAACGGCGCCCCGGCGTCGCCGCGGGAGCTGACCGCCGGCGACCTCGAGGTCGCGATTCTCGACCGCAACCGGCCGCGACGGGCGTTCAAGCGCCTGACCTCGGCCGCGGTCGAGGAGCTCCTGCCGACCGCCGAGACCCCCGCCGCCGATGCATCGGCGCCGGACACCGGGGCGGACGACACCACCTCCGGCGGGACCACTTCCGACGGATCGAATTAGAGCGCGACGACGCGCGGTCGACCGGGCTCTTCTGCCCGGTCGACCGCGGGTCCCGCGAGTAGGGTTGGTCAAGTGCAGCGACGAATCATGGGCATCGAGACCGAATTCGGTGTCACGTGCACCTTCCACGGCCATCGGCGGCTCAGCCCTGACGAGGTGGCGCGGTATCTGTTCCGCCGCGTCGTGTCGTGGGGCCGCTCCTCGAACGTCTTCCTGCAGAACGGCGCACGGCTCTACCTCGACGTCGGGTCGCATCCCGAGTACGCGACCGCCGAGTGCGACAGCCTCATCCAGCTGATCAACCACGACCGCGCCGGCGAACTCGTCCTCGAGGACCTGCTCGTCGACGCCGAGCAGCGTCTCGCCGACGAGGGCATCGGCGGCGACATCTACCTGTTCAAGAACAACACCGACTCCGCGGGCAACTCCTACGGCTGCCACGAAAATTACCTCGTCGTGCGCGCGGGGGAGTTCTCCCGCATCTCCGACGTCCTCCTGCCGTTCCTGGTGACCCGGCAGCTGATCTGCGGTGCCGGCAAGGTGCTGCAGACCCCGAAGGCCGCCACCTTCTGCCTGTCGCAGCGGGCCGAGCACATCTGGGAGGGCGTCTCCTCCGCCACCACCCGCTCGCGTCCGATCATCAACACCCGCGACGAGCCGCACGCCGACGCCGAGAAGTACCGGCGCCTGCACGTCATCGTCGGCGACTCGAACATGTCCGAGATGACGACCCTGCTGAAGGTCGGCTCGGCGGCCCTGGTGCTCGAGATGATCGAGGCCGGCGTGGCATTCCGGGATTTCGCCCTGGACAACCCGATCCGCGCCATCCGCGAGGTCAGCCACGATCCCACCGGCCGACGCCCCGTGCGTCTCGCCGGCGGACGCCAGGCCAGTGCCCTCGACATCCAGCGCGAGTACCACGCACGCGCGGTCGAGCACCTCACCAACCGTCGTCCCGATCCGGAGATGGACATGGTCGTCGACCTGTGGGGCCGCATGCTCGACGCGGTCGAGGCCGACGACTTCGCGAAGGTCGACACCGAGATCGACTGGGTCATCAAGCGCAAGCTGTTCCAGCGCTACCAGGACAAGTACTCGATGGAGCTGTCGGACCCGAAGATCGCGCAGCTCGACCTCGCCTTCCACGACATCAAGCGCGGCCGCGGTGTGTTCGACGTCCTGATGCGTAAGGGTCTCGTGGCCCGCGCGACCACCGACGAGGCCATCAAGACCGCCGTCAACGAGCCGCCGCAGACCACCCGCGCCAAGCTTCGGGGTGACTTCATCTCGGCGGCGCAGAAGGCCGGACGAGACTTCACCGTGGATTGGGTCCACCTCAAGCTGAACGACCAGGCCCAACGCACCGTGCTGTGCAAGGACCCGTTCCGCAGCGTCGACGAGCGGGTTGACCGGCTGATCGCATCCATGTGAGCGAGCCTCCGCACCGCCCGATCGGCGAGGATCTAACCTGACGCAGTGGCCACTCCCAAAGTCGAGCGACTGCTCAATCTGGTGATCTGTCTGCTGTGGACGAAGCAGTACGTCACCGCTGACTACATCCGACGCAACGTCGCCGGTTATCAGGACGGCGACAAGTCCGACGAGGCGTTCAACCGGATGTTCGAGCGCGACAAGAACGAACTGCGCGACCTCGGCATCCCGCTGGTCACCGGGCGATCGCCGATGGCGGCGGGCGCCGAGGGATACCGCATCGACCGCGACACCTACGAGCTGCCCGACATCTCGCTGGACTCCGACGAGGCCGCCGCGATCGCCATGGCCGCCGCACTCTGGGACACCCCGGAGGTCTCCACGCTGTCGCAGACCGCGATCCTCAAACTCCGCGCCGCGGGCCTCGACGTCCGCTCCGAGGACGACCTCGGCATCACCGCGGGCGGTTCGACGCGGTCGATGGGTTCCGAGCAGGTCATCGCCGGACTCCTCAACGCGATCCAGGTCAAGCGTGCCGTCGAGTTCACCCATCGGTCGTCGGCGACGGCGACCCCGGCCGTCCGCCGGGTCGAGCCCTGGGGAGTGGTGTCCCATCGTGGCCGCTGGTACGTCGTCGGACACGACCTCGACCGAGCCGCCACGCGTACCTTCCGTCTGTCGCGCATCTCGTCGGTGACCCCGGTCGGGCCCGCCGACGCCGTCGACGTGCCCGCCGGCACCGATCTCCAGCAGATCGTGTCCGCGGCGGTCGATTCCGCGGCGGGCACCGACGGTCGCACCGCGCGCATCTGGGTGGCTGCGGGTCGGGCCGCCGGACTCCGCCGGGCCGCGACGGCCTCCGAACCGGGTGACCTCGACGGTGAGGCGGGCGACGTGTTGACCCTCGACATCCACTCGCTGTCCGCGGTGGCGCGCATGGTGTTGGGCGTGGGCCGGGACGCCGTCGTCCTCGATCCGCCGGAGCTGCGCGAGCTCGTGATCGCCGGCCTCGACCGGCTGGCAGGGGTGAGTGCCTGATGGCCGGTGCACAACCGTCGCGTCTCAATCGACTGCTGGCGATGGTCCCGTATTTCCAGGCCCGCCGCGGCATCTCGATCGAGCAGGCCGCGCGCGAGCTCGGCGTGTCCCAGTCGCAGCTCACCAAGGATCTCGAGCTGCTGTTCGTCTGCGGGCTCCCGGGTTATTACCCCGACGACCTGATCGAACTCGAGTTCAGCGAGGGCTTTGTCAGCGTTGGCTTCACCGCGGGGATGGACCGCCCGCTGCGGCTCACGACCGTCGAGGCCAGCACCCTGCTCGTGGCACTGCGCGCCCTCGTGGAGACGCCCGGTGTGGTCGACGTGACCGCCGCGCGGCGGGCGATCGCCAAGATCGAGGAGGCGGTCGGGGCGACTGCCGTACCGGGCCTGTCCTCCGGCGCCGAGACCGACACGACGCCGGGGGAGAACCCGACCTTCACCACCGTCCGCGAAGCCGTCCGCCGGGGACGTGCACTCCAGTTGAGCTACTACTCGGCGAGCCGGGACAGCGTCACCGACCGGGTCGTCGACCCCATCCGCCTGCAGGTGATGGACCAGCACACCTACCTCGAGGCCTGGTGTCGCATGGCCGAGGGCGTGCGACTGTTCCGCTTCGACCGCATCGACACCGCCGTCGCACTCGACGAACCGAGCAACCCGCCCGCCGAGGCCGAGTCGTCGTCGCAGTCGGTGCTGGTCCCCGAGAACCCGGATCTACCCGCGGTCGAACTCGAGATCGACCCGGATCACCTGTGGATCCTCGACTACTACCCGGTGGAACCGACCACCTCGATCGACGACCGCGATCCGGACGAACCGGTGCGCGCCCGCATGGTTTACGGCTCACCCGAGTGGCTGACCCGGTTCCTGCTGGGCTTCGGCGGCTCGGTCCGCGTCGTCGACGATGAGAAGGTCGCGACAGCGGTGGTCGAATCGGCGGCGAGTGCACGCGAGCGCTACCGCTGACCCGGCGGTCCACCGCCCGCCGACAACTCGGGTAGCATTGAACACGGTCTGGATCCGATCTGAAGGGTGATCTCATGGGCTTCACTTCGTGGTGGCACTGGGCGATTGTCGCCGTCGTGCTGCTGATCCTGTTCGGCTCGAAGAAGCTGCCGGACGCCGCCCGAGGTCTCGGACAGTCGCTGCGCATCTTCAAGAGCGAGGTCAAGGAGATGCAGAAGGACGACAAGCCGGCCGATGCCGCACCGGCATCGCCCGACGCACCGCAGCGGGAACTCCCGTCGGCTGACAACACCCAGCCGGGCACGTCGTCGAACGCCGACGCCAAGAAATCGGCTTAGGGGCGCGTCGGAGAATCCGAGTGCGCATCCCCTTCGACCCCCGATACCGCAAGCGCAAACTCAATCCCGACGGCACGATGTCGTTGGTCGAGCACCTCTATGAGCTGCGCACGCGCATGGTCATCTCGCTGCTGGCGATCGTGGCCACCACGATTCTCGGCTTCATCTGGTACAGCCACGGCTTCCTGGGCGTCTCGTCGCTCGGCGACATGTTGCGCGGGCCGTACTGCGACCTGCCGGCCTCGAGCCGTGCCACGCTGACCGCCGACGACTCCTGCCGTCTGCTGGCGACCGGCCCGTTCGACCAGTTCATGCTGCGACTCAAGGTCGCGCTCACCGCCGGTGTGGTCCTGGCCTGCCCGGTGTGGATCTATCAGACCTGGCAGTTCATCACTCCCGGCCTCCACCAGAACGAACGCCGCTACGGCATCGCCTTCGTCACGGTCGCGACCACGCTCTTCGTCGCCGGCGCCGTTCTGGCGTACCTGGTCGTCGCGAAGGCCTTCGACTTCCTGTTGACCGTCGGCAACGAGGTCCAGGTGACCGCGCTCGCCGGCGATCAGTACTTCGGCTTCATGATCAACGTGCTGGTCATCTTCGGTGTCAGTTTCGAGCTGCCGCTGTTGATCATCGCACTCAACCTGGTCGGCGTGCTGACCTACGACCGCCTCAAGAAGTGGCGCCGCGGCCTGATCTTCGCGGTCTTCGTCTTCGCCGCCATCGTCACCCCGGGCCAGGATCCGTTCACCATGCTGGCCCTCGCGGTCGCACTGACGGTCCTCCTGGAGTTCTCCATCCAGTTCGCCCGCATCGTCGACAAGCGTCGGGGCAAGCGGGCGCCGAGCTGGGCCGGACTCTCCGACGACGAGGCCAGCCCGCTGCCGCCGACCCGCCCGGTCTCGGCGCCGTCGCCGGTCGCGACCTCGGCTGCGGGCAGCCCGAACGCCACCCGGACCTCGACGCGGGCACGCGAGACATTCGACGACGTCCTGTGAGTCAACTCGACGCGTTCACCTCGCGGCTGGACTTCGGACTCGACCCGTTCCAGCGTCGTGCCTGCGAGGCACTCGAAGCCGGTCACGGCGTGCTGGTCTGCGCACCGACCGGCGCGGGCAAGACGATCGTCGGCGAGTTCGCGGTGCACCTCGCTCTCGCGGGCGGGACGAAGTGCTTCTACACGACCCCGATCAAGGCGCTGAGCAACCAGAAGTACGCCGACCTCGTCGCCGTCCACGGTCACGAGTCCGTCGGTCTGCTCACCGGTGACAGCTCCATCAACCCGGATGCGCCGATCGTCGTGATGACGACCGAGGTCGTGCGCAACATGATCTACGCCGAATCCCGCGCGCTCGACGGACTGTCGCATGTGGTGATGGACGAGGTGCACTTCCTCGCCGACCGCTTCCGCGGTGCGGTGTGGGAAGAGGTGATCCTGCACCTCGAACCGTCCGTGCGTGTGGTGAGCCTGTCCGCGACCGTCAGCAACGCCGAGGAGTTCGGCGACTGGATCCAGACCGTCCGCGGCGACACCTCCGTCATCGTCGACGAACACCGGCCGGTCCCGCTGTCCCAGCACATGCTGGTCGGCCAGCGCATGTTCGACCTCTTCGATCCGGCCGATCGCGATCCCGCCGACCGCAAGGGGTCACGACCGCGGGTCAATCCCGAACTCAAACGGCACATCCGTCACCGCATCCTGCTCGCCGAGGACGAGCGCGAGTCGTCCCGGGGCCGAGGCCGCCGGGGTGGCGGGGGACAACCACGACGCCGCGACGGTCGGGGTCCACTGCTCTCGCGCCCCAACCTCGTCGGACGCCTCGACCGAGAGGGGTTGCTACCCGCGATCGGGTTCATCTTCTCCCGGGCCGGATGCGACGCCGCCCTGGCACAGTGTCTGCGGTCGGGTATCGCGCTGCTGACACCCGAGGAGGCCGCCGAGGTCGACGCCGTCGTCGACCGGCGACTCACCGAACTCTCACCCACTGACGCCGACGTCCTGGGCGTGCAGGAATGGCGCGAAGGTCTTCGTCGTGGGCTGGCGTCGCATCACGCCGGAATGCTCCCGACCTTCCGGCACGCCGTCGAAGAACTCTTCGTCCGCGGTCTCGTACGTATGGTGTTCGCCACGGAGACACTGGCTCTCGGGATCAACATGCCTGCCCGGTCGGTGGTCCTCGAGCGTCTCGTGAAGTACAACGGCGAGTCGCACGTCGACCTCACCCCCGGCGAGTTCACCCAGCTGACCGGCCGCGCCGGACGCCGCGGGATCGACGTCGAGGGCCATGCCGTCGTGGTGTGGACCCCCGAGGTGGTCCCCGAGGAGGTCGCCGGCCTCGCGGGTGCCCGCACGTTCCCGCTGCGCAGTTCGTTCTCGCCGGAGTACAACATGGCGGTCAACCTGCTCGGCCGGCTCGGTCTCGACGGGGCCCGCGAGCTCCTTCACCGGTCGTTCGCACAGTTCCAGGCCGACCGCTCGGTGGTCGGACTGGCCCGCAAGCTCCACGAGTCGCAGCGGGCGCTGCGCAAGCTCGACGGCGAGCTCGCTCGCGCCGCCGAGGCCCGGGGTCTGGAGCCCGGGGGAGTCGACGCCACCGGGGAACCGGCCGTGGGTGACGCGGAGGCGTACGCAGGGTTTCTCGGTTACGTCACGCTCCGTGAGGACATCCGGCGCCGCGAACGAGACCTCAAGTACCGCAAACGGATCAACACCGAGGACGCGATCGTCGCCGACCTCGCCGCGCTCAAACGCGGCCACGTCATCGGGGTGCCGGTCGGACGCCATCGCGGTCTCGCGGTGATCGTCGAACCTGCCACCCAGGCAGCGGATCCCAAACCGCTGGTGGTCACCGAGGACGCCTGGTGCGGCCGGATCGGACTGCGCGACTTCGTCAACCCGCCCGAGGTCCTCGGCAACATGCGGTTGCCGAAGAACGCCGACCGCCGCACCGGACGCGGCCGTCGTGATCTCGCATCGGCGTTGCGCTCCACCGGGATCGAGATGCCCCGCGGCCGATCCAAGAAACGGGCCGACGCCGCCGACGATTCCGAACTGGCCGCGATGCGACGCACGCTGCGTGCCCATCCCGCACACCAGATCCCGAACGGCGACGAACTGTTCCGGCTCGCCGAGAAGCGCAACCGCCTCCTGCGCGACATCGTCACCGCCGAACGCAGCATCGGCGAGCGGACCTCGACGCTCGGTGTCACCTTCGACCACATCGTCGGTGTCCTCAGCGAACTCGGCTACGTCGAACGCGTCCGCGAGGCCTCCGAATCGACCGGCCACACCATGCGGGTGACCGAATCAGGAAAGCTGCTCGCTCGCATCTACAGCGAGAGCGACCTCGTGGTGACCGAATGCATCCGCGCGGGCGTGTGGGACGACCTGTCGCCCGCCGACCTGGCCGCCGTCGTCGCCGCACTCGTCTACGAGAGCCGCCGTGACAGCTACGGCGGGGTCGACGCGCTGCCCGGGAGCACCTCGCTGCGCACGGCGATGGCCGCGACCGTCGACATCTGGTCGAAGGTCACCGCGGTCGAGTCCCGCCACCGGGTGAGTCCCACTCGCGAGCCGGACACCGGTTTCTCGGTCGCGGTGGCGACGTGGGCGTCGGGCCGATCGCTCAGCGAGGCGCTGCTCCTCGCGGGTGAACGCGGGCAGCTGCTCTCGCCGGGCGACTTCGTCCGCTGGAACCGCCAGGTCATCGACCTCCTGGAGCAGGTCCGGCTGTGCGTCGGCACCGACACCCGGCTGGGCGCCACCGCACGTTCCGCGGTCAAGGCGATCCGCCGGGGAGTGGTTGCCGCCGAGCTCGGTTGAGCCCGTCGGTTCACCAGACGACGCTCCCGGCCACCCTGTGCTCGGTTGCCTGATAGTCGTGGGTGCCTGAGGTAACGTTCATCCCGCATTCGGTGTCGGGGAGGAATGCCCCGGCACTGTCGCGTGACGTCACAGTTCGCCGACACCTCGCCGAGGTGGGAGCCGAGTGGGAGGGGACTCATGACCGACCCGAACAACCCGAATCCGTCCCAACCCCAGCAGGCCCAGCCGGGCGCCGGCGACAAGACCGAGATCGTGAACACGGGCGGTTCCCAGCAGGGCGGTCCGCAGGCCGACCCCACGAAGATGGCGCCGAATCCGGGATACGGCCAGCAGCCGCCGCAGGACCCGAACCAGCAGGCTCCCTATCCGGCGAATCCGTACCAGCAGAACCCGTATCAGACTCCCGGATACGCGCCCGGAGCGCAGGCATCAGGGGGTCAGCCGCCCCAGAATCAGCCGACCCAGGTCGGGTACCCGGGGGTGCAGCCCGGCCAGTACGGACAACCCGGTGGCCAGCCGGCCTACGGTGCCCCGGACCAGGGCGCGCCCAACTACGGCGGACCCTCGCAGCCCTACGGTCGGCCCGACCCCGGACAGTACGGGGGCGGACAATACGGGGCCGGTCAATACGGTGCTGCCCAGTACGGGGCGCCGGGTCAGTACGGTCAGCAGCCTTACGGCCAGCCGCAGCAGGCGCCGGGCGCCTACGGCCAGAACCAGTTCGGCGGACCCGACCAGTTCAGCGGTATGGCGACGCCCAAGTCGAACAAGACGCTGCGGACCATGCTGTTCGCCGGCGGCGGTGTGCTGATCGTGATCGCCGCGATCATCCTCATCACCGCCTTCGTCGCACCCGGGTGGGCCCCGAAGAATCTCGACCAGCAGGCGGCCCAGGACGGCGTGCAGAAGATCCTCACCGAGGACTACCAGGCCAGTGACGTCAGCAACGTGAAATGCCCGTCCGGGCAGCGCGTCAAGGAGGGGTCGTCGTTCACCTGCTCGGTGACCGTCGGCGGACAGGACCAGCAGGTCACCGTCACCTTCATCGACGACGAGGGTCGCTACGAGGTCTCGCGTCCCAGCTGATCAGGCCTTGGGCCAGCCCAGCGCCTTCGACAACCGGGCCACCGACGCCCCGATGCCCAGCTCCTCGACGAGCGCCGCCAGCGCCTCGGGGTCGGCCGGTTCCGTCGGGAGCCGATCCGGCCCGCTGTCGATGGTCTCGGCATCGGTACGCACCGAGACGACCTTGCGTGCCGCCTGCAGGTAGTCGGCGGCGGCGAGCAGCGCCTTGCGTGCCCGTGTCGGCACCTTCGACGACGAGTCCCGCGCGGCCTCTTCGAGCGCGTCCAGGCTGCCGTATTCGCTGATCAGTTTCGCCGCGGTCTTCTCGCCGATGCCCTGCACGCCGGGAAGACCGTCCGACGGGTCGCCGCGCAGCATCGACATCTCCGCGTAGCCGATCCCGGCGCGATCGGCGGGTACGCCGTACTTCTCGCCGACCTCGACCGGCCCCATCATCTCCGCCTTCGCCAGCCCGCGCCCGACGTAGAGCACCCGCACCGGAACCGGATCGTCGGACACCACCTGCAGCAGGTCGCGGTCACCGCTGACGACGATCACCGGGTCCTTCGCCTCCTCCCAGGCGAGCGTCCCGATGACGTCGTCGGCCTCGCAGCCGACCGCACCGGAGGTCGCGATCCCCGCGGCGGCAAGGACATTCATGATCATGTCGACCTGCGGCGTCAGGGTGTCCGGAACGTCTTCGACGTCGATGGTCTCCGTGCCCGTGGCGTCGGTCGCGCCGTCCTCGACTGCGACGCGATGCGCCTTGTAGGTCGGGATGAGGGCCGTGCGGAACTCGGGACGCCAGTCGAGGTCGAGACAGACGACGAGGCGCGTCGGGTGTTCGCGCGTCACGAGATTCGCGATCGTGTCGATGAATCCCCGGACCGCGTTGACCGGTCGCCCGTCGGGGCTGGTCATCTTCTCGGGCAGGGCGTAGAACGACCGGAACCACAGGCTCGCACCGTCGAGCAGCATCAACGAATCCGTCACCCACACACTCTCGCATTGACGGTGTCGCCGCGTCACCACGACCCGCACACCCGGCGGTAGTCTTCGACCATGGCTGCCACATCGACGACCGCCGGCTCGGCGGCACCGCTGTTCGATCCCGAGGTGTACCGCGAACGCATGCGACGCGCCGCGGAACTCACCCGCGACGCCGGCCTCGACGCGCTGGTGGTGGCACCCGGCCCGGACCTCCGCTACCTCGTGGGCTCACGCGCCGACACCTTCGAACGCCTCACCGCACTCGTGATCCCCGCCGCGGGGGACCCGAAGCTGGTCATCGCGCGCCTCGAGGTGCCGTCGTTGTCGGCCTCGGCCGTCGGCGATCTCGGCATCGAGGTGGCCGACTGGGTCGACGGCGACGACGCGCACGGTCTCGCACTCGCCGGTCTGCCGTCGAATCCGACCATCGCGGTGTCGGATTCGATGCCCGCCCTGCACGTGATCCCGCTGGCCCGGCACACCGGCGCCACACCGCAACTCGCCACCGCCGTTCTGCGCGAACTCCGGATGATCAAGGACGACGCGGAGATCGAGGCCCTGCGACGAGCCGGCGCGGCCATCGACCGCGTCCACGCCCGGATGGGTGAGTGGCTCAAACCCGGACGCACCGAGCGCGAGGTCTCCGACGACATCGCGGCGGCGATCCTCGAGGAGGGCCACACCGAGGCGGCGTTCATCATCGTCGGTTCCGGACCCAACGGCGCCGATCCGCATCACGAGTTCTCCGACCGGGTCATCGAACGGTCCGACCTCGTGGTCATCGACATCGGCGGGCCGGTCGAACCCGGCTACAACTCCGACTCGACCCGCACCTACTGCTTCGAACCGCCGGCCACCGACGTCGCCGACGCCTACGCCGCTCTGCACGAAGCGCAGCGGGCTGCGGTCGCCGCGGTACGTCCCGGGGTCACCGCCGCCTCGATCGACGCCGCGGCTCGCGATCTGTTGCGCGAACGCGGCCTCGCCGACCAGTTCATCCACCGCACCGGACACGGCATCGGCCTCTCGGTCCACGAGGAGCCCTACATCGTGAACGGCAACGACATCACCCTGCGCCCCGGCATGGCCTTCAGCGTGGAGCCGGGGGTGTACTTCTCCGGCCGCTGGGGTGCCCGCATCGAGGACATCGTCGTGGTCACCGAGGACGGTTGCGAATCGTTCAACAACCGTCCGCACGAGCTCGTGCAGCTGTAGTCACCCGGACAGCGGTCTATCCGAACAGCGACGCCTGACCTCTGCTGGCCGAGGAGCGACGCCTGACCTCCGCTGGCCGAGTAG
>NZ_JSYC01000086.1:0-1262 GCF_054823965.1 Gordonia sp. GN26
TTGTGTTCGGCGGTGTCCTACTCTCCCACACTGATTAAGGTGCAGTACCATTGGCGCTGGAGGGCTTAGCTTCCGGGTTCGGAATGGGGCCGGGCGTTTCCCCTCCGCTATGGCCGCCGTAACTCTATAAAACAACCAACAAACAGGTCATTTGTTTGTTTGTGTGTTGTTTCAGAAGTGTCATAGTGGATGCGAACACACCAGAAAAACGGGTTTCTGTGGTGTGTGGGTGTTGTTGGTAAGTCCTCGGCCGATTAGTACCAGTCACCTGAACACATTGCTGTGCGTACAGTTCTGGCCTATCAACCCCATGGTCTGTAGGGGGCCTTAACCCTGCAAAGAGGGTGAGAAACCTCATCTTGGAACAGGCTTCCCGCTTAGATGCTTTCAGCGGTTATCCCTTCCGAACGTAGCTAACCAGCGGTGCCCCTGGCGGGACAACTGGCACACCAGAGGTTCGTCCGTCCCGGTCCTCTCGTACTAGGGACAGGTTTCCTCAAGTTTCTTACGCGCGCGGCGGATAGAGACCGAACTGTCTCACGACGTTCTAAACCCAGCTCGCGTGCCGCTTTAATGGGCGAACAGCCCAACCCTTGGGACCTACTCCAGCCCCAGGATGCGACGAGCCGACATCGAGGTGCCAAACCATCCCGTCGATATGGACTCTTGGGGAAGATCAGCCTGTTATCCCCGGGGTACCTTTTATCCGTTGAGCGACACCGCTTCCACTTGCCGGTGCCGGATCACTAGTCCCGACTTTCGTCCCTGCTCGACATGTACGTCTCACAGTCAAGCTCCCTTGTGCACTTACACTCAACACCTGATTGCCAACCAGGCTGAGGGAACCTTTGGGCGCCTCCGTTACTCTTTGGGAGGCAACCGCCCCAGTTAAACTACCCACCAGGCACTGTCCCTGAACCCGATCAGGGTCCGAGGTTAGAAGTCCAATACGATCAGAGTGGTATTTCAACAACGACTCCATGAACACTGGCGTGCCCACTTCACAGTCTCCCACCTATCCTACACAAACCGAACCGAACACCAATACCAAGCTATAGTGAAGGTCCCGGGGTCTTTTCGTCCTGCCGCGCGTAACGAGCATCTTTACTCGTACTGCAATTTCGCCGAGTCTGTGGTTGAGACAGCAGAGAAGTCGTTACGCCATTCGTGCAGGTCGGAACTTACCCGACAAGGAATTTCGCTACCTTAGGATGGTTATAGTTACCACCGCCGTTTACTGGGGCTTAAATTCTCAGCTTCGC
>NZ_JSYC01000011.1:0-51166 GCF_054823965.1 Gordonia sp. GN26
TACGGCGCCGACGACACCCATCTCACGCAGACCGGTACCGCTGTCGGCTCGATCGCGTACATGGCGCCGGAGCTGTTCGACGCGGCATCGCCGGGACCCGGGACCGACATCTACGGCCTCACCTGTGTGCTGTTCGAATGCCTCACCGGCCAGGTGCCCCATCCGGCGAAGACCGCGAGCGCCGCGATCAAGGCGGCGGTGCTGTCGCCTCCGCCCGCACCCAGTTCGGTCAACGCCGAGGTCCCTCCGGCGATGGACGCGGTCATCCGCAAGGGCCTCGCCGCCGACCCGTCCGAGCGCTACCGGTCGGCGCGGGAACTGGCCGCGGCCGCCCGTGCAGCACTGACCGGTGTCTCGCTCGAGAAGGCGCCCGCCGACCCGGCGACCAGCATCATCAAGGCGCCCCACACCGTCATCGCACCCGTCGACTCGGCCCACGAACCGACTCAGATCCGCCAGACGACCGGTCCCGAGAACGCCCCCGGAACCCGGCAGATGTCCGGTCCGCAGACCTTCGGTGAGTCGCAGCAGATCGTGGCTCCGCCGTACTACTCAGGGCCCCAGCAGTATCCGGCCTACGGGCCGCCGCCCGGTTATCCGCCCTATCCGCAACCCGGGCAGCGGCGCTCGACCGCGATACCGATCCTTCTCGGTCTGATCGCGATCGTCCTGGTGGGCATCGCCGTCGTCGTCGGCATCCTGCTCGCCGACTCGGGTGGCGGCAGTTCGGAGCAGGCCGCCGAGCCGACCACCCCGACCGTCACCGAGACGGTCGCCCCGCCGACCGTCGAGAACGCACCCCAGGGGCCCCGCGCACCGGCGTCGCCGCCGCCGGGGTCCGCGCCGTGCGACGGGACGGTCGGAGTGGGGACGTCGGTGACCAGCTGTCCGTTCGCCTTCGCGGTCCGCGACGCGTACTTCCGCGCGGGACAGGACCGGTCCCCGCGGGTGGTGACCGCGGCGAGTCCGGTCACCGGTCAGTCGTATGCGATGAGCTGTGTCCCCGAGGGCGCGATCGTGGCATGCCGCGGCGGGAACGACGCGGTGGTGCACATCTACTGATGACGACTCCACAGCGGATGAAGTCCGTGGCAATGGCCCTCGGTTGTGTCGTGGCCGTCGCTGCCGGGTGCACGACCCCCGCCGATCCGGCTCCGATCAGCCCGGTCACCGTGACCGTGACCTCCACACCGTCGGTGCCGCAGACACCGTCGACCTCCGTCGGGGCTCCCGGGGCGCCGTCGGGTTCTGCCCCGTACGGCGCACTGGCCGCGAGCTTCCGGAAGGTCGCGTCGTCGACCGGGCTGACCGTCGGCATCGCGGTCGCGCCGGTAGGTGGCGATGCGGTCCCCGCGCTGACCCTGGGGGACACCACTCCTCGGGTCGCGTGGTCGACGATCAAGGTGCCGCTCGCGGTCGCCGCCGAACGTCAGAACGGGCCGATCCCCGCCGCCTCCGCGGCGATCATCAACTCCGACAACGGCTCCGCCGAGGCGCTGTGGGCCTCACTGGGCGGCGGCCAGCCGGCGGCCGACGCGGTCACCGCTGTTCTGCGGGACGGTGGTGACACCACCACGGTCGTCCCCGCGACGCCACGCCGACCGGGATACACGATCTTCGGGCAGACGATCTGGGCGCTACCCGACGCCGCGACCTTCACCGCACACCTCCCATGCCTCGACGGTGCGCGGTCGGTGGTCACCCTCATGGGGGAGGTCGCCGGAAACCAGCAATGGGGTGTCGAGGTCATGCAGGCGCCTCGGGCCACCGCCGTGAAGGGCGGCTGGGGCCCGGGGATGTCGGACGGATACCTCGTGCGGCAGATCGGCCTGTTCACCTACCGCGACGGCCAGCGGACAGCGGTGGCGATGAGCGCGGTCGGCGGATCGATGACGGCGGGGATCGCGGCACTGAATGCGGTGGCCGGCTGGCTCGACGCCAACATGACCCGGTTGCCGCGCGGCCGCTGCGACGCCTGACGACGGCTCCCGGTCGCAACAAGGTCCCGATTGGGTATACGAGCTGGTCACCCGTCCAACGGGCGCAGTAGTCTTCTGTTTCTAAAGTGACTCAGGAGAATATTGTGAAAGTTGTGACTCGGTGCGCGTTGGTCATCGGAGCCTTGATGATGTCCGTCGTCGTCGGAACCGGGAGCGCCAACGCGGTGCCGCTCCCAGCGCTACCGCCGCTGCCCGAACCGTTCGCATCCTGGTTCACCCCGCCGGAGCCCGTCGAGAAGAAGCTGGCCAAGAGCTACGCCGCACTCCAGAAGTCGATGAAGAAGTCGCTCCCCGGACAGCTCGGCGTCGCGATCGCACCGATCGGCGGCGACCAGGTCATCTCGCTGGGATCGCTCAAGGCGGGGCGGGCGTGGTCGACGATGAAGGTGCCGGTCTCGCTGGCGGCCCAACGCAAGCGCGGGCCGGCCGTCGCGGTGATGGAGAGCAAGGCGATCACCTTCTCCGACAACGACGCCGCGGGTGAGCTGTGGGGTGTGCTCGGCGGTGGTCATGCCTCTGTCGACGCCGTGACCGCGGTGCTCCGCGAGGGGCACGACACCCGGACGCACGTCTCATCGGAGGTCGACACCCCGGCGTCGTTCCCGGGTTACACCTCGTGGGCGCTGCGTGATCAGGCGTTGTTCGGTGCGCACCTGCCGTGTCTTCCCGGTAGCGAGAACATCATCCGGTTGATGAGTGATGTCGCCCCGAATCAGCAGTGGGGGATCGCCGAGGTCGGCCGGAACAAGGGAGCGGTGACCGCCGTCAAGGGCGGCTGGGGACCGGCCACGTCGAAATCCGGCGGCCACCTGGTGCGTCAGCTCGGCATCATCAGCACGGTCGACGGTCAGGTCGCGGTGTCGATGGCGGCGATCCCGCGGAGCGGATCGTTCACCGACGGCACCAAGATGCTCACCCGACTCGGCAACTGGCTCGGCAAGAATCTGGCCGAGCTGCCCAAGGGTCGCTGCTGAGCGGTCGGACTCAGCTCGCCGCGTGCGCGGGCGCGGACGCGGGTGTGCCGGCGGGGCGGCAGAGGGCTGCGGCGATCGCGGTGGTCAGCGGAACCGACAGGGCGATCGCAATGCCGCCGACGAAGGATCGGGCCAGTTCGACGGCCACCACGTCGGTGGTGAGCAGGCCACCGAGCGGTTGCTGAGCCACCGAGAACAGCAGCATCAGCGGCAGGGCGCTGCCGGCGTAGGCGAAGACCAGCGTGTAGACGGTGCTCGCGATGTGGTCGCGGCCGACGCGCATCGCAGCCTTGAAGGTCGCGAGCCGGGTGGGTTCACCGGCGGCGGCCAACTCGAAGGCCGCCGACGCCTGCGTGATGGTCACGTCGTTGAGGACGCCGAGCGTGCCGATGATGAATCCGGCGAGCAGGAGGCCGCTGACCGAGATGTTGCCCTGATAGACCTGCAGGTTGGTGGTCTGGTCGCCGGACAGGCCGGTCAGGTTCATCGTCTTGATCGCGAGCCAGCTCAGCAGACCGGCCATCAGCAGTGAGGTCAGGGTGCCCAGAAGGGCCGAACTCGTGCGGAGGCTGACGCCGTGCGCGAGGTAGAGGACGACAAACAGGATCACCGCCGAGGACACCACCGCGACGGCGACCGGAGACGAACCGTCGAGGATGGCCGGCAGGGTGAACACGCCGAGGACGATGAAGGCGAACGCGAGGCCGATGATCGACCGGAAGCCGCGCCATGCCGCGACCAGCACGATGGCCGCGATGAACAGGATCGCCCAGATGATCGTGGCGGTGCCGCGCTGGAAGTCGAAGAACGTGTACCGGTCGCCCTCCGGGCCGGGGACAGTGGACAGGCGGATCGCGTCGCCGACGTGCAGCGTGGGCTGACCGGCCTGGGGTTGGTCGAGCGATCCCGGTACGGGCGCGCCCGCGGGGCCTGGTTCGGCGCCGGACTGTGCGCCCTTGGTCGGGATCTCCAGCACCGTGTACCGCCCCTCGACCTCGCCGGAGTCGAAGCGCACCGCGTTGAGGATGCAGGGGCCGTCGGCGACCGGGTTGACGGGGATGTCGGCGGTCTCGAGGACCGCGCCCGCCGCCGGGTTCAGGCAATTGGCGCGGAACTGGTCGACGACCTCGCCGTTCACCGTCTGGATCGACCCGCCGTCGGCCGACCGGAACTGGGTGGGCACCGGATGCTCGGCATCCGACGGCCACAGGACGACCATGCCGATGGCCACGGCCACCGCGGTGACCGCCAGTGTCCCGATGACCAGCCACCGGGCGAACGGGGACAGCGTGTGGGAGATGTCGGTCAGCGAGTGCGGGTGACCGTGATGTTTGCGCTCCACGCCGGTGAGCCTATGCGGAAGCGCCCGGATCGCGGTATGCGACCCGGGCGTCCGGCGGTGGTGCGTGGAAACGCGTCACAGATCGTGACCTACAGCGGCAGGAGGATGTTCTTCACCTGCGGATCGGTGGCCAGGAACTCCTGCACGGCGGGATCTTTGAACGCGGCGACGAGGTTCTTGATGTTGTCGGTGTTCTCCCACTCGGTCCCGATGGTCAGCTGTCCGGCGAACTCGTCGGGTGCCGGGGGAGCGTAGATCTGCTTCTCGATCGGGATGTTCGCGGCCAGGTAGTACTCGGTGTAGCCGACGGTGGCGTCGAGATCGGCCAGCGATCGGGACTGCGCGGCGAAGTCGAGCAGCACGAACTGCAGGTTGCGCGGGTTGGTGGCGATGTCCTTCTGGGTCGCCTTCCACTTGTCGATGCCGGGCTTGAGGGTGATCAGGCCGGCGCGCTCCAGCAGCCAGAGGCCCTGGGCCTCGTTCGCGGGATCGGAGTAGAGCGAGACCTTCGCGTTCTGCGGGAGGTCCTGGGGGGTCTTGTACTTGTCCGACCAGATGCCGAAACCCCAACGGAAGACGGGCGTGGCGGCGACTTCCTTGAAGTCGGGGTTGGCCTCGAGGACCTGTGACAGCCACAGCTTGTGCTGGTAGATGGTGCCCGCGACCTCGCCGTCGCTGACCGCGCGATTCAGGGTCGTCGAGTCGGCGAGGCCCTTGAACGCGACCTTGATGTCGTACTTCGGCGCGACCTCTTCGGCGATGAACTCGACGAGGGCCTGCTCGGCGGCGTTGCCCTCGGCGGTGACCACGGTCAACGTCGCGCCCGGGGTCTCGTTGGGGGAGGCCTCATCCGAGCCGAGGAAGCGCCAGCCCAGCACACCGGCGAGCACGGCGACGACGACCAGGGCGCCGGCGATCAACGGCCAGCGTCGCCGCTTGGAGATCTCGATGTCGGAATTGCCTGCAGGAGGCGGTGTTTCGGACGAGGTGCCCGACACGCCGGTGGCGGAACCGGTGTCTTGAGACATGGCTGGACCTTTCAAGTGTGTGGTGGAGGTGATGTAAGGCGAGTGTGTGCGACGACCGGGAGGCCCGGGGTCAGTGGTTGACGCGCTTGGAGGTCACCGGGTTGAGGCTGCGCGCGAGCGCGTCGCCGGCCAGCTGGATGAGCGCCACGGTGATCACGAGGACGATGATCGTGGCGACCATGACGCCCTGGTCGAATCGCTGGTAGCCGTAGGTGACCGCCACGTAACCGAGGCCGCCGGCGCCGATCGTGCCGGCGATGGTCGAGTACTCGATCATCGCGATGGTGTTGATGGTCAGGCCGCCCACGATGCTCGGCAGTGCCTCGGGAACCTGTGCCTTCCAGATGATCTGGGCGTTCGATCCGCCAGAGGCGCGGGCGACGTCGATCGTCGACGCCGGCACCGACCGCAGCGAGTTCTCCACGATGCGGGTGAAGAAGGCGATACCGGCGATCGACATCGGGACGACCGCCGCGGCGATTCCGATGTTGGTGCCGGTGACGAGGCGGGTGAACGGGATGATCGCCGTCATCAGCACCAGGAACGGCAACGAGCGGCCGATGCTGATGACCCACGACAGCGGCGTGTGCAGCGCACGGTTCTCGAAAAGCCCGCCGGGGGCGAGGTTGTGGACCAGCGCGCCGAGCGGGACGCCGACGACGAGGACGACGACCATCACGATGCTGACCATGAGGACCGTGTCGATGAACGCCGGCCACAGCAGATCGGGGATCTCGCCGAGCGGCACGGTGATGGCCGCCAGGTTGATCGTGCTCATGCTGCCACCTCCGCCTTCTTCTTCTCGAGCGCGTCGCTGGCGGCCCGGTCCTCGAGACCGCCGACGGGATCGGTATCCGGTGCAGGTGCTTCCCCGACGCGCGCGGCGAGTCCGAGTTCGCTTGCCGCACCGACGAATGCCGACGCATGGCCGGCCGGGACGGAGACGGTGAGATCGCCGAAGGCGGTGCCGTCGATGGTCTGGACATTGGCTCCGAGGACCGAGATCGCGATGCCCAGGCTTCCGCCGAGGCGGGTGAGCCAGTCGGCCGGCACGGTCGTCGAGTTGTAGACGACGTTGACCGCGGTCTGGTCGTCGGTCGCGGACGCGCTGGGGCCCCGGGGCCGGAGAGCCCGTCCGAGAACGGAATCGGGGTCCAACACGAGCTCTTCGAGACGTCCGTGCTCGACGATCCGACCGTGGTCGAGTCGACCGACGGTGTCGGCGACACGCACGATGGTGTCCATCTCGTGCGTGATGAAGACGACCGCGAGGCCCAACTCGTCCCGGACCTCGGCCAGCAGCCGGAGGAAGGTGTCGGTGGCGGCCGGGTCGAGTCCGGAGGTGGCCTCGTCCGACAGCAGCACCGACGGCTTCAGCGCCAGTGCACGTGCGATGCCCACACGTTGACGCTGCCCGCCCGAGAGCTGGTGGGGGTACAGGTCGGCCTTGTCGGCCAGGCCCACCAGGTCGAGCAGGTCGGCGACCCGTGACTGGGTGGACGCCTTCGTCGCGCCCAGGTATTCCAGCGGCAGGGCGACGTTCTGGGCCGCGGTCCGCCGCGAGAGGAGGCTCGCCGACTGGAAGACCGTGCCGATCCGGCGCCGGGCGTCGCGCAGTCCGGAGGTGCCGAGGGCGGTGAGGTCCTCACCGTTGACGACGACCTTGCCCGACGTAGGGCGTTCCAAGAGGTTGAGGCAGCGTGCGAGCGTGCTCTTGCCTGCGCCGGACGGGCCGACGACGGCGAAGATCTCGCCGGAGTCGACGGTGAACTCCACTTCGTCGAGAACAGTGGTCGGGTTCGGCGAACCGACCCCGAAAACCTTGGTGAGTCCAACGACTTCGATCATCGTGCGGTCCCGATCACTTCGTCCCGGCGGCGGCGAGGCGGTTGCGCTCACGGATCGAGTCGTCGATCGTGGAGTTCACGCCGCCGACCCGGTAGGTCGAACCGCGGTGGTTCTCGGGCAGGTGGTCGCCACGGCCGAAGAGCTTGTGGCGCAGGGTGCCCGGGACGTACTCACGGTCGTAGACGCCGCGGCGCTCGAGGGCGGGGATCACGTGGGTGACGATGTCCTCGAAGGAACCCGGGGTGACGGCGTAGGCGACGTTGAAGCCGTCGACGTCGGTCTCGGCGACCCAGTCCTGCAGCTGCTCGGCGACCTCGTCGCCCGAGCCGATCAGGACGGGGCCCATACCGCCGATGCCGCCCCAGGCCGCGATCTCGCGGACGCGCCATTCCTCGCCGCTGTCGGAGGCCTGCTGGAACGCCGCAACCGCCGACTGGATGGCGTTGCTCTCCACGTTGCCGATCGGCTCGTCGATGTCGTAGCTCGCGAGGTCGATGCCCATCCATCCGGACATGAGGACCAGCGCACCCTCTTCGCTGGCATAGGACTGGTATTCGGCGGCTTTCGCGCGCGCCGCCTCGGGCGTCGAGTCGGTGATGATGGTGAGCAGCGTGTAGATCTTGGCGTCGTACGGATCGCGGCCTGCCAGGACGAGTTCCTCGCGGATCTGGCTGACCACGTTGCGCAGGATCGCCTTGGTCGGCGCACCGACGAAGATCGCCTCGGCGTTCTCTGCCGCGAAGCGGCGCCCGCGGGGAGAGGCACCGGCCTGGTAGATGACCGGCGAGCCCTGCGGCGACGGTTCGGACAGATGGATGCCCGGGACCTTGAAGTGCTTGCCCTCGTGACCGATGTGGTGGACCTTGGCGGGGTCGGCGAAGATGCCCGCCTCGCGGTCGCGACGCACCGCGTCACGCTCCCACGAACCCTCCCAGAGCTTGTAGAGCACGGTCAGGTACTCGTCGGCGTGGTCGTAGCGGTCGTCGTGCGCGAGCTGGTCGTCGTCGCCCATGTTGCGTGCACCCGACGGCAGGTAACCGGTCACGACGTTCCAGCCGACACGGCCCCGGGTCAGGTGATCGAGCGTCGACATGCGGCGCGCGAACGGGTAGGGATGCTCGAAACCGGTTGCGGTGGTGACGCCGAATCCGAGGTTCTCGGTCGCGTGCGCCATCGCCGAGACCAGCAGGAGTGGGTCGTTGACGGGGATCTGGGCGCCCTGGCGGATCGCGGCTTCATCGGTGCCGGACAGGACGTCGTAGGTCCCGAGGACGTCGGCGATGAACAGGCCGTCGAAGCCGCCGGTCTCCAGCAGACGGGCGAGATCGACCCAGTAGTCGATGGTGTTGTAGTTCCACGACCGGTCGCTCGGATGGCGCCACAGGCCCGGGGACTGGTGCGCAACGCAATTCATGTCGAAGGCGTTGAAGCGGATCTTGCGGGTGGAGCGCGTGCCGTTGTCGGGGGTCACGGCAGGCTGGTTCTGTTCGGACACCGGAGGAATGATGCTGACGGATCTGCAGACCCGCCATCTTTGCGCGCACGGCGAACTAAAATTGCCGCATGCGCGCCACAGATGTGCTAATCGACGGTCTCGGACGCATCTCCGAGAATGTTCACGCGGTGCTCGACGACGCGGATTCGGAGGTCCTGAATCGGGCGCCGGCGCCGGGCGCCAACACCATCGCCTGGCTGGTGTGGCATCTCGCGCGTGTCCAGGACTCCCACATCGCCGATGTCGCCGGCACCGACGAGGTGTGGGTGACCGGCGGATGGGTCGACCGGTTCGCCTTGCCCTTCTCGCCTGCCGACATCGGTTACGGCCATTCGGCCGAGGAGGCGGCGCGCGTCGTCGTCGACGATGCCGGCTTGCTCCGCGACTACTACGACGCCACACACGCCGTCAGCGTGGACTACATTGCGTCGCTGGCGGATTCGGATCTGGACCGGGTTGTCGACACCAACTGGGACCCGCCGGTGACGCTCGGTGTCCGGCTGGTCAGCGTCGTCGACGACGACGCGCAGCACATCGGGCAGGCCGCCTACCTGCGAGGCCTGTTCTCCTGAACGACTTCGGCGTCAGTCGCGAAGGGTCTGTGACGGCAGTCTTCCGTAGCGAAGGCGGTACATCTGGGAGAAGCGGCCAAGGTTGCCGAAACCCCACGAGTGGGCGATCTCCGCGACGGTGACGGTGGACGGGTTCTCCCGGAGAAGCCGATGGTGCGCGCGTTCGAGACGCGTCTGTCGGAGATACTCCGTCGGGCTCATCTGCAGATGCTGCCGGAATCCCTCCTGCAGTGCGCGGACACCGACCCCGGCGGCGACGGCGAGCCGTGTGGCGGTGAGGTCCTCCTCCGGTGAGCGTTCGATGAGTTCGACGGCCTTGCGGATCTGGCGCGGCACAGCGGGCCGGTCGTCGCCGGAGGTGGCCAGTAGCGGATGGGTTGCCACGAGTGTGGTCGCGATCATTCGCGACATCTGTCCGCTCAGAAGTGGTGAGCGGCTCAGTTCGCCGGCCATCCGGGCATCCCGCTCAGCGAGTGCGACGACGGACTGCCAGCTGCGCGCCGAGGCCGGTGTCGCGGGGTCGCCCAGTCCGAACCGCACCGGGCGAGAGGTTTCGGCGCCCATGAGCTGGGCGGCCTCGACGACGGAGGCGAGAGGTAGTCGGAGAGTTCGGAGTTGGCAGCTGTGCCGCCAGGTGAGTTCGAACGGGCGATAGGAGTCGATGGCGACGGATTCGCCCGGCGTGAGGGTGCGCGACTCGGCGCCCGATCGGATCGTGAGCCGGCCCCGCATCGGCGTGGACACGAGCACCCAGGCCCCCAGCGGGTCCGGATCGATGCGTACGTCCGTGCCGTAACGGAGAGTGTGGATAGCGACGTCGGATACCGTGACCTCGGTTTGGACGGCTCGAAACTCCCGTGAGGTGCCTTCGACGTGAACACGGTGCGGGCAGTAGCTGCTGGCGAGGAGTTCGGCAGCCTCATCCGGATCTGCGGTGTCCACCAGGACCGGTGGCGGCGGCGTGCGCATCGCCAGTTCTGCTCGCTTTCCGGACATCTCCTGCGTTTTGTGGGTAGAGCGTCACTATATGCCGTCCATACGTTGTCCGTATGACTACGTTTGTCCTGATTCACGGTTCCTGGCACGACGGTCCGCTATGGGAGCCGGTGATCAACGAACTCGAGGCTCTCGGCCACACCGCACACGGTCCCACCGTTGCGGGTCACGGGAAGGGGGTCGACAAGAACGTGACCCACGATGACTGTGTGAAATCGATCGTCGATTATGTGGAGAGCAACGACCTGACGGACTTTGTGCTCCTCGGTCACAGTTACGGCGGTACCGTGATCGCCCGTCTCGCCGAGGAGATCCCCGACCGGATTCAACGGTTGATCTTCTGGAATGCCTTTGTGCCGCAGCCGGGCAACAGCTTGATGGACGAGGCTCCGCCTCACTACCGGGAACTGTTCAGAAGCCTGGCGACCGCCACCGATGACAACACCGTCATGTTGCCGTTTCCGGTGTGGCGGGAGGCCTTCATCCAGGACGCCGATCTGGAGACCGCGACGCGGACCTACGAGCTGCTGTCGCCGGAACCGCTGCAGCCGATGGCCGACAAACTGGATCTCACGCGGTTCTACCAGAGTGAGATCCCCAAGAGTTACATCAACGCGACGGAGGACATCGCGCTGCCGCCGGGTGAGTGGGGCTGGCATCCGCGGATGTCGTCGCGGCTGGGTATGTACCGGCTCGTGCAGCTGCCGGGTTCGCATGAGGTGATGTTCACCAATCCGAAGCTGCTGGCGGCGAAGATCGTGGAAGCGGGCCGACCCTAGGGCTCCAGGCCGGTCGCCTCATTCGCACCCGCAGGTGCGAAGGATCAGGACCTGCAGCCCTTGAAGGTCTGGAAGTCGCCGGCGAACGCCGGACCGCCCTTGCAGGTCGGGCCGTTCTTGCCGTCGACGACGACCTCGGCGCCGGGCCCGGCGATACCGATGGCCAGGCCGCCGCGCTCACCTGTCATGGTGACGGTGGCACCCGGGCCCAGCGCGATGGCTGCGGGGCCGGCGAAGTTGTTCGCGGTGGAGCTCGCCTGGCCGCCGTTGTCGGTGATGGCGAGCGCGAGACCGTTGGGGCCGGACTCGGCGCTACAAGAGGTCGTCGTGGAGCTCTGACCGGGCAGGGCCGGGCACACCGACGGTGCTGCACCCGCAGACGGGGCGGCGGCGAGCGATACCGCGGTGGCACCTGCCGCCGCGACGACGAAACCGAGGGCTGTACGCGCAACTGTCTTCATTTTCGGACTCCTTTGTCGAGTACTCGGCGAGTACCGGGTTGGGGTGTCGTGCACATGCGATTCGGATTCGCCGCGGGGCCGGATGGCCGGCCGGGGAAATCGTCCCGCACGAGGTGGATGCCCATTGCGCGTAAGTTGAAACCGTGCAATTGCGAATTTTCACCGAACCCCAGCAAGGCGCGACCTACGATCAGTTGCTCGCCATGGCGAAGGCGGCCGAGGATCTCGGCTACGACGCCTTCTTCCGCTCCGACCACTACAGCGGCATGGGTGGCGACGGGTTACCGGGCCCGTCCGACGCGTGGATCACGCTGGCGGGTCTCGCGCGTGAGACCTCGCGCATCCGTCTCGGCACGCTGGTCTCGTCGGCCACCTTCCGCCTCCCGGGCCCGTTCGCGATCGCGGTCGCCAACGTCGACCAGATGAGCGGCGGCCGAATCGAACTGGGGCTCGGTGCCGGCTGGTACGAGCCCGAGCACGAGGCCTACGGCATCCCGTTCCCGCCGATCAAGGAACGGTTCGATCGTCTCGAGGAGAGCTTCGAGATCATCACCGGCCTGTGGGGTACGCCCGAGGGCAGTCAGTTCGACTACCGCGGTGAGCATTTCCGGATCAGCAACTCGCCGGCACTCCCGAAGCCGGTGCAAAACCCGCGCCCGCCGATCATCGTCGGTGGCAGCGGAAAGAAGCGCACGCCGGCGTTGGCGGCGCGGTTCGCCGATGAGTTCAACGTGGTGTTCCAGCCCGTCGACGTCGCTCGCGAGTTGATCGGCAACGTACGCGCGGCCTGCGCCACGGCAGGGCGTCGTCCCGAGACGATGACGTACTCGGGAGCACTCGTCTTGTGTTGCGGCAGCACCGAAGCCGAGTTCCGCCGTCGCGCCGAGGCGATCGGCCGGGAGCCGGACGAACTGCGCGAGAACGGCGCCGCGGGCACGCCGGACGAGGTCGCGGCCAAGATCGAGAGCTACCGCGAACTCGGTATCACCCGAATGTATCTCCAGACACTGGATCTCGACGACCTCGACCATCTCGACCTCGTCGCGTCGAAGGTGGCACCGCAGCTCGGCGGGTGACCCGGCAGCAGGCTCAGGCGACGCCGGCGTGCATCTCCCAGAACAGGATCTCGGCTCCGCCGGTGCTGTGTAGGAAGATCTCGCCGGCGTTTCTCGTGCGCACGGCATCACCCTCGCCGAGGGTGTGTCCGTCGAGTGCGACACCCCCTCGTGCGACGTACAGGTGACCGTAGGGTGCGTCGGGCAGCGTCACCGTCTTGTCGGCAGGCATCCGCGCGGCATGCAGGGCGGCGGCGGAGTTGTTGATCGTCACCGGTGTCGTCGTCGCGTGGCGGGACAGTCCGGAGACGACGACCACGAGTTCGCCGCTCGCCAGCGCACCGGTAACGTCGGCCTCGGCGTATCCGGGTTCGAGGCCGGCCTCGTCGGGCGCGACCCACATCTGGACGACGCGAAGGTCGGTGCCGTCGAGGCGGCCGGTGGCGTTGCCCTCGCTGTGGGCGATCCCGCGACCGGCCGTCATGCGTTGCACCACTCCGGGTTTCAAGATGCCGTCGTTTCCCGCTGAATCGCGGTGGCGCAGTGCGCCGTCGAGGACCCACGTCACGATCTCGGCGTCGCGATGCTGATGACGGTCGAGTCCCTCGCCCCCGTCGACCCGATCGTCGTTGTGCACCAGCAGGACTCCGTGGGCGTTGGCCGCGAGGTCGAAGTTGCCCGTCGCCGGGAAGGACTGCCAGGACTCGAGCCACTCGTTGCGCCAGTGGTGACGCTCTCGGGCGCGGATGATGGTGAGCGACATCAGGTCTCCTGATTTCTCGGGTGGGTGGTGTCGAGATGGGAGGCGAGTTTTCCCATCACCGCACGCAGTTCGCGTCCGTCCGAGGGGCGGAGTGCGCTGAAGAACAGCTCGTCGACGCATCGACCGTGGTCGTGGGCGGCTTCGCGGAAGGCGGCACGCCCCGCCTCGGTGAGCACCGCATAACTACCGCGCCGGTCCTCGGCGGCGCGTTCGCGCTGCAGCCAACCGCGTCTGACCATCGCGTCGACCTGGTAGGACAGACGCGACGTCGAGAACACCATGCGATGCGACAGATCTCGCATCCGCAGTCGGCCGCCCTCGCTCTCGTGCAGGATGAGCAACATGCTGTAGTCCGCGAGACTCATCCCGGCGGTGGCACGCAGGTCGTCGTCGAGCATGGTCTGCAGCCGCGCAGCGGTCTCGATGAAGACGCGCCACGCGGCCTGCAGATCGTCGGATGCGGCGGGGGAGTGTCGGGGCATGGTCAGCGAACGGTGTGCGGCATCAGCGCATCCGGTGGGATGACGCCGAGTCGGCCGGCCTGGTAGTCCTCGATCGCCTCGACGAGCTGCTGCTTGGTGTTCATGACGAACGGACCGTACTGGAACACACGCTCGCGGATCGGCTGACCTCCGAGCAGCAGGACCTCCAGCGCGGGACGGTTGCTGTCCTGGGAGCCGTCGGCGGCCACGGTGATCCGGTCACCCTTGCCGAGGACCGCGAGTGATCCCTGTTCGATCGGGCGACCTTCGGCGCCGACCCGTCCACGCCCGGACAGCACGTAGACCAGTGCGTTGAACTCGGGATTCCACGGAATCGACACCGCCGCACCCGGTTGCACGGTGGCGTGCGCCAAGGTGATCGGCGTGTGCGTGGAACCCGGCCCGCGGTGGCCCTCGATCTCGCCGGCGATGATCCGGATCAGCGACCCGGCGTCCGGGGAGGTCACCAGACCCACCTGACCGCCCTCGAGATTCTGGTAATTGGGCGGGAGGAACTTGTCCTTGGCGGGCAGGTTCACCCACAGCTGGATGCCGTGGAACAGTCCGCCGGACTCGACCAGTTCGGCCGGTGGCGTCTCGATGTGCAGGATGCCGGACCCGGCCGTCATCCATTGCGTCGCCCCGTCTTCGATGAGGCCGCCGCCCCCGGCGGAATCCTGGTGGGCGAACCGGCCGTCGATCATGTACGTCACGGTCTCGAAGCCGCGGTGCGGATGCCATGAGGTGCCCCGCGGTTCGCCGGGCTCGTAGTCGACCTCGCCCATCTGGTCCATGTGGATGAAGGGGTCGAGGTCGGCTGCGGAGACGCCGGCGAAGGCACGCACGACCGGGAACCCTTCTCCCTCGTATCCGCGCGGTCCGCGCGTGACCGAACGGACGGGGCGTTCGATGGTGTCGACCCCGGGTGAGGACAGGCGCGTCAGGGTCAAGGTGTCGGCGGAGACGGCGGGCATGGGGTGCTCCTTCGTTCGGTAGTCGCTCAAATTTGAGCAACTCTGTGTGCCTCAACCCCCGGGAGCGTCGGACTATTCCTCACGCGTTCGCTCTCCCGACGGACGACCGGTGGGCGATAATCCAGCCCATGGTCGACACCTCGTCATCGAAGCCGCCCGAGCGTCAGCGCATCAAGAAGCTGGCGCAGGCGGCATTCAACGCCGACGTGACGGTCGAGCAGCTCGAGGGGATCATCGCCGACATGGGCGAGACCCTGGAGGGCCTCGGCCCGACCATGGGCAACCTCGACGCGACGATCGAGAAGCTGGATGCGACGCTCGTGCGGATGTCGGGAACACTCGACAACGTGGATTCCACCGTCGGCCGGATGTCCGATGTCGTGGCACGTCTCGAACGGGTCGTCGCCCGGGTGGAGGTGCTGGTCGGCATCGGGGAGGCCGCGCTTCGTCCGCTCGGAGCGCTCGAGTCCGCGGGCAGGTCGGTCGCGGCACGGTTCGGCCTCCACTGATCCGGGTTCGGACGAGCAGGGCATACGAGCAGGCAACGAGAGAGCAGGGAATGACACCGGAAGAGCACAGTTTCCGCGGACCGCACGGTCAGACGATCGTCTACGACGTGCACCGGCCAGAGGGCGATCCGCGCGGCGTCGTGGTGATCGCCCACGGACTCGCCGAGCACGGTCGACGGTACGGTCACGTCGCCCAGCGCCTCGTCGACGCGGGTTATCTGGTGGCGATCCCCGACCACATCGGTCACGGACGGTCCGGCGGCAAGCGGATGCGCCTGCGACGCTTCGGCGAGTTCACCGGCGACCTCGACACCGTCATCGCCCACGTCTCCGACGACGCTCTCCCGACGTTCCTCATCGGGCACAGCATGGGCGGTTGTATCGCGCTCGACTACGCACTCGATCATCAGGAGAAGCTCGACGGTCTCGTCCTGTCGGGTGCCGCGGTGCTGCCCGGGAACGACCTGTCCCCGCTCGCGGTCAAGGTCGCGCCGATTCTCGGGCGGATCGCGCCGGGACTGCCGACCACCGCGCTGAGTTCGTCGAGCATCTCCCGCGATCCGGCCGTCGTCGCGGCCTACGACGCCGATCCGCTGGTCTCGCGCGGAAAGATCCCGGCCGGGCTGGGCGGGGCGATGATCGCAACGATGCAGTCGTTCCCCGAGCGCCTGCCGTCATTGCAGCTGCCGGTGCTCGTGATGCACGGCGGCGCCGACGCCCTCACCGACCCGAAGGGCAGCGAACTCGTCGAGCGGCTCGCGGGTTCGGAGGACAAGACGCTGGTCATCTACGACGACTTGTTCCACGAGATCTTCAACGAACCCGAGCAGGACGTGGTCCTCGACGAGGTCGTGAGCTGGTTGGAGCGGCACTCGCCAGCGTCGTAGGGCTCCCGCCGGTCAGGTCAGGCGGACGACGACGCCGGCGAGAAGCACCAGCACGCCGCCGATCTCACCCACGATCAGCGCGAGCATGAACAGATATGTCCCCGGCATCGGCTTGTCGAACTGGTTCGTGGTGTCGCGCAGAGCGCCGTGGATGCAGTACGCGGCGATCGCGGCGACGAAGAACACGATCGGCACCGCGGCGGCCACCAGGTTGACCACCGCTCCGAACGCACTCAGCTCGACGAGTGCCGCCAGAACGAGGGTCGCGAACGAATACATGAGCGCCGCACGGTGAGCGATGTCGACGTAGATGTGCGCGGTGTGCTCGGGCGACGTGCGGATGCCGTGGTACTTCCACACGCCCAGCGCCAGACCCCAGACCAGGATCAGCCCGGACGCGATCACCACGGCGATGGTGTCGGTGCCGACGAGGTCGGCGAGATCGGAGGAGTTCACCTCGTAAACCTAACCGCTGCGGTCGGTATCGACGCGGACTGACAGATGAGTCAGCAATAGGTATCGCTCAGCGATACCTATTGCTAGCGATACCTATTGCTGATTCTCTTGCCGGAGCAGGCTTACCGAACCTGCGTGGTGGTGGTCGTCGTCGACGATGCGGGCTGCTCCGAGACCGGCGGCGCCGACGGTGCGAGCTGCGGTCCGGAGGGGCCCGTCGTGGCGGCGGATTCCTCTGCAGGGGCGGCGGATTCGGCCGCTGCCGACTCGGGTGCAGCGGGCACGGAGGCCGACACGTCATCGCTCGACGGCGCAGCAGACTCCGATGCCTCGGACGGGGCAGCCGATTCCGACGACGACGGGGTCTCCGACGACGCGGAGGCGGCGTCGGTCGATTCCATGGCGGCCAGGATCGAGGCGTCGAGGGCGGGGGAGGCCGCGGCGGCCTGCTTCACGGCCATGGTGACCTTCGCGGGTGCCTCGGGATCGGGGCTGCCCGACGCCGACACGACCGTCGTCTTCGCGGTGACCGGCGGGTTGTTGCGCAGCGCCTCGAGGACGTGACCCTTTCCGTCGCCGAGAGCGCGACCCCAGTTCTCCCAGGTGTGGCCGCCGTAGTTGGGCAGCGAGATCACCGACGCACCGGACTGCTTGGCCTGCAGCTGCATCAGCACGGTCGACACCGCGGACAGGATCTCCAGCGCGATCGCCGAGATCTGGTCCTGAGGGGCGAGCTTCGCCAGTTCGGACGGGGTCAGGAAGCCGTTGCCCGACGAGATGACCAGTACCTGGCCGTTCTCCGCGAGCTTGCTGACGTTCTTCGACGGGTCGTTGTCGGTCCAGCGGGTCCCGCCCGGCTTTCCCCACATGTTGACGATGCCGCTGACGTAGTTCGACACCAGGCTCTGCGTCGCGAAGACGCCGAGGGCGCCGATGGGGTTGTCGGTCTGGTAGTAACCCGACATCGCCTGGACGACCTTGAACTGCTCGGGATGCCGTTCGGCGAGGGTCACCGCGGGACCGCCCGACATCGACAGACCGACGATCGCGTTGTTGTTGCGGGCGACGCCGAATTCCTTCTCCAGGTAGGCGGGGAGCTCGGAGGTCAGGAAGGTCTCCTGCTTGATGATGGTGTTGTCGCTGCCCGCACCGCCGTCCCAGTCGGTGTAGAACGACGACGCGCCGCCGACCGGCATGACCAGCGTCGTGTCGGCCTTGGCGTCGTAGACACGGGCGGCCTGGACATCGGTGGTCCACGCCGAGCGGGTCTCGCTGGCCCGCATGCCGTCGAGCAGATAGACACCGCTGTCACTGCCGCTCGATGCGCGGATCTGGACGATCACCTCGCGCTTCTGGGACTCCGACCACACCTTGCAGTTCTGCACGAAGTAACCGGACTTGTCCCAGGTGCAGCCCGGACGCAGCACCTCCGGGTGACCGCGCAGGGCGCTGGCCGTGTTCGACGAGTTCAGCAACGTGCTCGCCCCGAACAGACAGAGCGTGAGGATGGCGACGACCGAGATGCCGGTCAGTACCCGCCTGCGAGGCGAGAGACGACGGCGCTTCGGGCTGTTGGCCTCTGAACCGGGGGCCTCGGAAGGGTGGGCCTGCGATGAGTGCGACATAGAGCTCCTGACGTACGCGGCCACCCGAGGATCGCGTCGGTGCCGATGTCAAGAATGTCGTTCGACGACCCGACCGGCGTTACGCCGCTCTGTTCAGCCTGCCGCCTTCGCTGTTCGGATGGCGATCTCGGCGGTCTGTTCGGGGCGCTCCCACCAGAACATGTGACCGACACCGGCCCACTTCTCGAGGGACGCGCCGGGGATGGCGGCGGCCAGACGTTCGCCCTCGGCGACGCCGATGACCTCGTCGACGTCGCCGTGGATGACGGTGGTGGGGACGCTGATGTCGGCCAGCCGGTCGCGGGTGTCGTGGCCGGCACAAGCCGTCGCCTGGGCCGCGACCACCGCCGACGGCACCTTGCGCAGTGTGGAGAACTTGGTGAACTTCTCGAATGCGCTGTCACCGGAACAGAACTCGGGGGACAGGTTGACCTCGAATGCGGTGCGGGCGACGCGCGCTGCGTCGCGGGAGGCGATGGCCTCGACCAGTCGTAGCGCGCCGGAGGTACCGATTGCGCCCGGACCTCCCGCGGTGGTGCACCCGAGGACGACACTGCGCACGCGGTCGGCGTGGTCGAGAGTCAACTCCTGGGCGATCATGCCGCCCATCGACGTGCCCAGGACGTGCGCGGCGTCCCATCCGAGGCCGTCGAGGACGCCACGCGCGTCGTCGGCGAGATCGGCGATCGTGAACGAACCCTCGGCGCGGCTGCTCCCGCCGATGCCGCGGTGGTCGTAGATGGCGACCTCGAAGTGCGGGGTGAGTCGGTCGAGGAGTTCGGCGGTCCACATCTCCCGATGTGCGGACATGCCGGCGACGAGGAGAAGCGGCTCGCCGGTGCCGGTCACCTCGACATCGAGGACGGTCGTCGAGTCGGGGCCGGTGGGTATCAGCATGAAGGCCGATCGTAGTCACGGTCCATGCAACGCGTGGGCGTCCTGCGATAAACACCGGCGATCAATCCCGGGAATATGTGTCCTTGTCCTCGCCGAATGCGTCACTAGCCTCAGCCGAGAGACCTGACACGAGGAGACGCATGTACGCAACCGGCTTCGAACGGCCGACCGCCACCCGTCCGAGCCCATCGTCGATGCTGCGCGACGCGGGTGGGACCTACCTGGCGAACGGACTGATCGGACTGATCTTCGCCGCGTCGGGACCGGTGGCGGTGATCCTCGCGGCAGGTGCGGCGGGTGACCTCACCACCGCGCAGCTGACGTCGTGGATCTTCGGGGTCTTCGTGCTCAACGGGATCCTCACGGTGGTCGCCAGCTGGGTGTACCAGATGCCGCTGGGCTTCGCCTGGACGATCCCCGGCACGGTGCTCGTCGGTTCGGCGTTGGCGCACCTGAGGTGGGCCGAGGTCGTCGGTGCGTTTCTCCTGACCGGCCTGCTGATCGTCCTGGTGGGTCTGACCGGCCGTGTGCGACAGGCGATGTCGGCGATACCGATGCCCATCGTGATGGGCATGGTCGCCGGTGTGTTCCTGCAGTTCGGCCTCGACATCGTGGGCGCGGTGGGAGCCGACCCGTGGGTTGCGGTTCCGATCGTCGTCGCCTTCTTCGCGCTCCAGTGTCATCGGGCGGTGAGCCGGCGGGTGCCGCCGATCATCGGCGCGTTCGTGGTGGGCGCGATAGCGGTCGTCGCGACCGGGTCATTCCACATCGATGCCCCGGCGTCGTCGATCGTGGCGGCGCCGGTCTTCACCGTCCCGGAGTTCACCGTCCGGGCGGCGATGGAACTGGTGGTGCCGCTGGCCATCACCGTGATCGTCGTGCAGAACGGACAGGGCGTCGCGGTGCTGCGCGGCGCCGGACACCATCCGCCGGTCAACGTGATCACCGTGGCGAGCGGGTTGTGGTCGGCACTCGCGGCGTCGGTCGGGGCCATCTCGTCGTGCCTCACCGGTCCCACCAACGCGCTGCTTGTTGCCGGTGGCCGCCGCGACCGCCACTACATCGCGGCGTTGACCTTCGGGGTCCTGGCGATCGCGATCGGCGTGTTCGCGCCTTTGTTCGTGACGCTCATGCAGGCGATGCCGGCGGCGTTCATCGCCACGGTCGGCGGTCTGGCGCTCCTCGGTGCGTTGCAGGGAGCTTTCCGCGGAGCATTCGGCTCCCGGTTCACGATGGGCGCGCTGGTGACCTTCCTGGTCTCGGTGTCCGATCTGACGGTCCTGAACATCGGGTCGGCGTTCTGGGGGCTCGTTGCCGGGATGGCGGTGTCCTGGGTCGTCGAGCGCGACGACTTCCGCGCCGACGCCCCGGCCTGAGCCCAGACAAACGAGGCCCGGACAAACGAGGCCGGACAGAAACCGGCGGGCACATCCACAGTGGATGTGCCCGCCGGCTTGTGTGCGAGAGGGTGTGGCGTCAGACGCCGTAGCCGAGCAGCGACTTGACCTCGAGGAACTCGTCGAAGGCGTAGTCGCCCCATTCGCGGCCGTTGCCGCTCTTCTTGTAGCCACCGAACGGTGCAACCGGGTCGACCGTGGCGCCGTTGAGACCGATCGAACCCGCGCGGATGCGCGAACCGATGCGGCGGACCTCGTCGATGTCCTTGCCGGAGACGTAACCGGCCAGGCCGTACTCGGTGTCGTTGCCGATCTTGATCGCCTCGTCGATCGAGTCGTAGGCGATCACGACGAGGACCGGGCCGAAGACCTCGGTACGGGCGATCTCCATGTCGTTGGTGACGTTGGTGAACACCGTCGGCTTCACGTAGTAGCCCGTCTCGAGGCCCTCCGGGCGTCCGGCGCCGCCGATGACCGGGGTGGCGCCGTCGGCGATCGCCCGCTCGATGAGGCCCTGGATCTTCTCGAACTGTGCCTCGGAGACCACCGGGCCGAGCTGCACGTCGGTCGTCGGATCGCCGACGGTGATGTTCGGCTCGACCGACTTCGCGATCTCGGCGACCTCGTCGAGGCGGGAGGACGGCACGAGCATGCGGCTCGGGGCGTTGCACGACTGGCCGGAGTTCATCATCATCGCCGCGATGCCGCCGGCGACGTTCTTCGCGAAATCCTCGTCGTCGAGGATGATGTTCGGGCTCTTGCCGCCGAGTTCCTGGGCGACGCGCTTGACCGACGGTGCCGCGGTCTTGGCGACCTCGATGCCTGCGCGGGTGGAGCCGGTGAACGAGATCATGTCGATGTCGGGGTGGGCGGCCAGCGCTGCGCCGACGCCCGGTCCGTCACCGTTGACGAGGTTGAACACGCCGGCGGGAACTCCTGCGGCGTCGAAGATCTCGGCCACGATGGCGGCAGAGAACGGGGCCACCTCGGAGGGCTTGAGCACCATGGTGCAGCCGGTGGCCAGCGCCGGGGCGACCTTGCACATGACCTGGTTGAGCGGCCAGTTCCACGGCGTGATGAAGCCGCAGACGCCGATCGGCTCCTTGACGATGCGGTGTCCGCCGCGGTCCTCGCTGAAGGAGAAGCCGGGCAGCTGGGCGGCGGCGGTCATCAGGTGGCCGAGGCCGATCGGGACCTGCGCGGCGTTGGTGAGGCCGACGGGGGAGCCCATCTCCTCGGTGACCGCGGCGGCGAGGTCGCCCATGCGGTTCTGGTACTCGGCGATGACCCGGTTGATGACCTCGAGGCGCTCCTCGACGGTGGTCTGACCCCAGGTCTCGAAGGCGCGGCGGGCGGCTTCCACCGCGGCGTCGACATCGGCGGCGCTTCCGATCGCGACCTGCCCGGCGGCCTTCTCCGTGGCCGGGTTGATCACGTCGATGACGTTGAGCTCGGCGGGTTCCACCCACTGGCCGTCGATGTAGAACTTGGTGATGTCCGGCATATCGCCTCCGTTGTCGCACTGATGTGAGGACATTTGTTGTCGATTTCACACTCTATGCCGTGAGGCGTCGGAGGTCTCGTGAATCCGGCAGCCGGAGTGGGCCGTCGAGCGAGACGTTTTGGGACAGCCGTCCCAGTCGCATTTTGCGACAGTTCGTCAGGAGGTTCGGGGACTAAGGTCGAGGCATGATTCTCATCGTCGTGAAATGGCCCATCAAGCCCGAGTATGCGGACGAATGGCCGGAGCTGTCGCGAGAGTTCACCGAGGCGACGCGCGCCGAGCCGGGCAACAAGTGGTTCGACTGGTCGCGTTCGCTCGACGACCCGCACACCTACGTGCTGGTCGAGGCATTCGACGACGACGCGGCCGAGGCGCATGTGACCTCACCGCATTTCAAGCAGGCGCAGCAGGAGTTGCCCAAGTACCTGCAGCGGACCCCGGACGTCATCAACACCACGATCGAGGGCGACACCTGGTTCGAGCTGGGCGAGTTCCGGGTCGAGTAGGGGGCTCAGCCCCCGTGCACGCTGCTGAGGATCGCGATGATCACGCCCGCGATCGTCAGCACGCCGACCACCCACGCCATCGTGATCGCGAGGCGACGGCGACGGAACCGTGCCGCGTTGATCGCGACGCCGAGGCACACGAGGATCGCGATCGAGTAGATCGAAATGCCGAGGGTGAGCAGCGCGGCCGAGGAATCGGCGGCTACAGAGTCGGCGGCTGGGGAGTCGGCGGCCAGAACCCGGGTGGACATGCCCACGAGTACATCACCACGGCTGCATCACCCTGGCGCTGACCCGAGCCAACCGCGGGCGAACTCCCGGCCGGGCAGGGCAACCAAGCGCTTGCTAGGGTTCCCGCATCGGCTCGGTCGAGGAGGATGCGTGGACGTCGACGGCAAGGATCTGACGGGCAAGGTCTTCGTGGTGACCGGTGCGGGCAACGGTATCGGCCGTTGCGTCGCACTGGAACTGATCTCCCGCGGTGCGACGGTGGTCGGCGCGGACATCAACGAGGTCGGTCTCGCGGAGACCGGGCGGCTGGTGGGGGACTCCCGGTTCCATGCGCACAAGCTGGACATCGGCGATCGCGAAGCGGTGCAACGGTTTCCGGACGCTGTGCTCGCTGACGTCGAGCACGTCGACGGGCTGTTCAACATCGCCGGCATCCCGCAGGACACCCAACCGATCGCCGAGGTCGACGACGACCGCATCGACCTGCTCATGCGCGTCAACTACTACGGCACCGTCTGGCTCACCCGGGCCTTCCTGCCGCATCTCGAACAGCGTCGCGACGGCGGGCTGATTCTCATCACGTCCAGCTTGTCCGGGCTCGCGCCGTTCCCCGGCGCCGCGTTCTACGGAGCCAGCAAGGCGGCGGTCGCGTTCTTCGGTTACGGACTCGCCCAGGACCAGCGCGGAAAGAAGTCGAAGGTCACCGTCACGACGGTCCTCCCCGGGACCATCTGGACCGACCTCGTCCGCAACACCTCCAAGGCTCTCGGCACCCCCGAAGCCCTCGCCAGGAACTTTGCGATGGCCCCGGAGAAGGCTGCACGCCTGATCATCGACGCCGCTCTCGCCGGACGGGTCCGTGCGGTGGTCGGCAAGGACGCCCACGTGTTCAACGGGGCACGCAGGCTGAGTTCGCGGCTGAGCGAGCGGATGGCATACGCACAGGTGGGCCGATTCGTGTATCGGCCGGCGCGTCGTCGGAACGAATGACACCGAGCCGGGAGCCGGACCTACTGGTTGAATTCGATCCATGCTCTCTCCCGGATCATCCTCTGCGCGCACCGTCATGACCCGTGTCGTCACTGCTGTGATCGCCCTGTCCGTCGTCGTAGGGCTCGGTGCCGCTCCGGCGCTCGCCGCGCCGGCGGCCGAAGAACGTGGGTCGCTCAGCTACGTCGCGCTGGGTGATTCGCGGGCGGCCAGCCCGACGACGCTCACCCAGTTCCAGGGATGCTCACGGTCGGATACCGCCTACCCGAACCTCCTGGCGAAGACCGTCGGCGCGACGTCGTTCCGCACGGTTGCCTGTGTCGGTGCGCGCGGAGAGAACATCACCTCGGCGCCGCAGCTGCGCTTCGACGGATTCCATCCGCCGCAGATCCAGGCGGTGCGTCCGGACACCGACCTGATCACGATCTCGATCGGCGCCAACGATGCCAACTGGGGCAACCTCTCGCGCTGGTGTATCGCGCCGATCCAGGGCATGGACTCGCACTGCCGGACCAACCCCTTCTACGTGAACGGGGTCAACGACGGGCTGCGTGCGCTCGAGGGCTCGGTCGATTCGTCGCTGAGGGCGGTCCGCGCGCGGGCGCCCAGGGCCGTCATCGCCGTGGTCGGCCAGGGCGGGTACTTCGGGAACCGCGGCTGCTATCCCGCCAATCCGGCGAGCGACGCCGACATCTCGTTCATCCGGAACAGCTTCCTCGGTCGGTACAACACGATCCTGAAGAAGGTGTCCGAACGGCACCGCGCCGTCTTCGTCGACATCCAGAACCAGGTCGTCGGGCATGACGCCTGCTCGCGGGACAAGTGGTTCGAAGGCTTCGTGCCGACCAGCATCTACCTCGGATTCCACCAGAACCTCAAGGGGAATCAGGCCATGGCCCGCCTGATCGCCGAGGCGTTGCCGCAGGACCTCCGTACCTCGCGCTGAGCCCGGAATCCCGGTGCCCCCAGTCGGACTCGAACCGACACTGTGCCGATTTTAAGTCGGCTGCCTCTGCCAATTGGGCTATGGGGGCTTCGGAGTGAGCATAGTCAGGCTCCGTGACCTGCCTGTTCGTCGACCCGTCTCTTCCTTGACCCGCCCACCTGAGCGGGTGATCATCGGAGACATGGACGCGGCAGCGGTGACCGGCGCACGGAACTGGGAGGCTGTCCGAACGCGGCATCCCGAACTCGTCGACCGTCTGGAGGTCGGCCTGTCACAGGGCGATCCGCTTGCCGATGCGGTGGTCGTCGAGGCCCGCGAACGGGGCATGTCGTTCTCGACACTCGTCGATCTCCTCGAGTCCCATGCGGATTCGGAGACGGCGGATGATCCCGACCGGATCGAGATGCCGGCGTCGATGCGTCTTCTGTTGCAGGTGACGAGCACCCCGCCGACCTGGTTCGACGCGGCGTTCGCGGCATCGGGGGCACGCGCGTGGTGGCGATTCGGCACGCTGCAGTCCTCGACGCTCTATCAATCGCTGATCTACGGGTACAAGGCGCAGGGGTTCGTCCGACCCCTGGTCGCGACCGGGCGCCTCGGGTTGGGGACCCGCGACCGGGTGCAGTCGACCGCGCGCTGGGTCGCGGAGGCGACCACGCCCGGCGCGATGCTGCCGGGTAACCCCGGTTGGATTGCGACGCTGCGGATCCGACTTCTCCATGCCTACATCCGCGATGCCCTCACCCATCCCCGTGATGCAGACGGGGAGGACCAGGGTTGGGACGAGGCCGCGTGGGGCGTGCCGATCAACCAGACGTACTCGGTCATGACCATCTCGTGCGGGTTCCTCGCCCTGCCGCTGTTGGTCGCGCGCGACCTGGGCATCCACTACAGCAGCGCCGAGCGGGAGGCGATCACCCATCTGTGGCGATGGATCGGCTGGGTGATCGGCGTCGACGACGACCTGCTCCCGGCCAACCACGGTGAGGCGGCCGATCTCTTCCGGGTCGCCGCGGAGTTCGAACTCGAGCCCGACGACTCGTCGAAGGTGCTCATCAGGGCTTTGCTCCACGAGGGCTACGACCTGCCCGGCGTCGTCCACGGTGCTGCGCCGATCCCGGTGCCGTCGGTCCTGGTGTCCGCGCTCGATGCGGTCACCGGTCCCATCCTCCGATCGTCCTTCGCCGCGATCTCGACGCGGTGGGTGGAACGACCGGTCGCGCGGCGCATGGGGTTACGTCGTTCGCCGTTGCATCACCTCGTCGACGTCGCGCGCCCGGCGATCCGGTTGCGGGAGATCATCCGCACGACCGGGCTGCTCGGCTCGGAGTCCGCCGTCATCGAACGCGAACTCCGCACCGTGCGTCGCGGGCTCGGGATGGAAGTTCACGCAGGGAAAACATCGTTGACCCGCTAACTTACTGCTGATAACTTAACGCCGTAAAGTCGACCGAGGCGAGGGGGACGCACGGTGGTTCGATTGACACGGCTGATCATCGCGATGCCGAAGAGGGTGCTACTCGGCGCCTTCGTCCTGATCGTGGTGTGCGGCGCCTACGGGGCGACCGCTGCCGAACATCTCCTGGCAGGTGGCTACAGCGCTCCCAACGCCGAATCCGCAAGAGCCGACAAGGTGCTCGACGAGACGTTCAACCGGGGCGGCATCCAGGTCGTCCTCAAGCTCGACGGCCCCGACGGCGTGGACATCTCGCGCGATCCGACCGCGAAAGCCGTGTCCGACAACATCATCCGTGAACTCGATGCCAATCAGCACGTGCAGGACCAGATCCTGTCGGTCTGGTCCGACCCGACCCTCGACTCCGCGCTGGTCAGCCGCGACCGGACGTCGACGCTGATCATCGTCGCCCTCGAAGGTGGCGAGGACCTCGCGCCGGCCCGGGCGGCAGAGATCGACGAGGAATTCACCGGCGAACGCGACGGGATCTCGATCCGGGTCGGCGGCCAGGCGCTCGTCTACTCCCAGGTCAACGAGCAGACCGCGTCCGACCTGTTGACGGCCGAGGCGATCGCCATCCCCATCACCTTCATCGTGCTGATCTTCGTCTTCGGCGGACTGATCGCGGCGGCCCTGCCCGTCGGCATCGGCATCATCTCGATCATCCTGACCTTCGCGCTGCTGCGGGCGATCGGATCGGTCACCGACGTCTCGGTGTTCGCTCTCAACCTGACCACCGCGCTGGGTCTCGCCCTGGCGATCGACTACACGTTGCTGCTGCTCACGCGGTACCGGGAAGAGGTCGATCGGGGACTCGAACGTCCCGACGCCATCGTCCGAACTCTCGCGACCGCCGGTCGGACCGTGGCGTTCTCCGCGGTGACCGTGGCGCTCTCGCTCAGTGCGCTGGTGCTCTTCTCGCAGTACTTCCTGCGTTCCTTCGCGTTTGCCGGCCTGGGTGTCGTGGCGGTGGCTGCGCTCTCCGCGCTCATCATCACCCCGGCCGTGCTGATGGTCCTCGGGGACCGGATCGACGCCCTCGACGCACGCAAACCCATGCGTCGACTGCTGCGTCTGCCGCCACCGCGGCCCCGCGAGCCGGAGGACACCCGGTGGTACCGCCTCGTCCAGTGGGTACTCCGCCATGCACTGCCGGTCGCCGCGGTGGTCACCATCTTCCTGCTGGTCCTCGGCGCACCGTTCCTGTCGCTCCGGATGGGCTTTCCCGACGACCGCGTGCTCCCGGGGTCCGCGAGTTCGCACGCCATCCAGCAGGAGATCCGCGACGGCTACGAAGACGATCTCTCCTCGGCGATCACCATCGTCGTGCAGGGGCCGGCGGGGCCGGAGTCGCTCGCCGCATACACGAGGGCGCTGTCTCAGGTCGACGACGTCAACTCGGCCGGCTCGTCAGCGGGAACCTTCGTCCGCGGCGAGGCGCTCGCGCCCGGCAGTCCCGACGACAGTCGCGGCGACGTGCACGTCGTCAACGTGTCCACCGATCGCGACCCGACGAGCGATGCGGGTATGCAGCAGCTCGACGCCTTGCGCGCGGTGCCCGCACCCGAGGGAACGGACACCCTGTTCACCGGTCTCGCCGCGACCACCGACGACACCGTCAGCTCGATCTTCGCCCACACGCCCTGGGTGCTGGCCATCATCGCCGTCGCCACGTTCGTCCTGCTGTTCCTCTTCACCGGCAGTGTCGTCCTCCCGCTGAAGGCCCTCGTCCTCAACATCCTGTCGCTGTCGGCGACCTTCGGTGCGATGGTCTGGTTCTTCCAGGAGGGCCACCTCGACGGCCTGGGCACGACGGCGACCGGAACGCTCAATGCGACCGTGCCCGTCTTGCTGTTCTGCGTGGCGTTCGGCCTGTCCATGGACTACGAGATGTTCCTCCTGGGACGCGTGCGGGAGGAATGGCTGAAGTCCGACCGCACCCGCGCGGCGAACGATCACGCGGTGGCGTTGGGCCTCGCACGCACCGGCCGGGTGATCACGGCGGCGGCCCTGCTGATGAGCATCGTGTTCGCCGCGATCGCAGCCTCACAGGTGTCGTTCATGCGTATGTTCGGGGTGGGGCTGGCGCTCGCGGTGGTGATGGACGCGACCCTGGTCAGGATGTTCCTGGTGCCGGCGTTCATGCGCCTCGTCGGACGCGCCAACTGGTGGGCGCCGCCGCCGCTGAGGAAACTCCATGACCGCTTCGGGTTGTCCGAGGAAGTGCCGGACGACGACCCACCCGGTCCCCACCGAACTCAAGAGAAGGATCGAGCGCAGGAGAGCAGTGACGACACACAGACGGGCGAGGTCACCTCGCGGGGCAGGTGAGATCCTCGCCGAGGAGATCATCGAGGCCGCGGGCGAGCTCCTGGTCGAGCACGGAGACGACACCGCCATGTCGATCCGGGCGGTCGCCACTCGCGTCGGGGTGACCCCGCCGTCGATCTACCTGCACTTCGCCGACAAGGACGCGCTGCTCGACGCCGTGTGCGCCCGGTACTTCGAGCGGCTCGACGTTCAGCTCGCCACCGCCACCGAGGGCATCACCGACCCGTTGGACCGTGCGCTGCAACTCGGGCTCGCCTACATCCGCTTCGCGGTCGCGACCCCGGTGCTCTACCGGGTCGCCTTCGGCAAGCCCGCCGACGCGGCACATCCCTCCAAGGTCGACCAGGTGTTGACCGCCAGCGCCTACGCGCGGTTCGTGGACACGGTGACCGAACTCGCCGACGAGGGTTTCTTCGACCGCGACGAGGTGAACGACGTCGTCCTCGAACTCTGGGCCGCCGCGCACGGCATCGCCTCGCTGATGCTCGCCAAGCCCGGCCTGGGCTGGGGGGACCAGTTCGAGCGGGCCGAGTCGATGCTGAAGGCGGTGTGCCTGGGACGTGCGGTGATGGCCGTGAACGCACGAACTCGGGACTCCGAAACCGCTCGCGACTGGCTGATGACGCTCCGTTCCGGGCAGGACGGGGAGCAGGCGTGAACGACAGAATGGTCAAGGGCCGGTAAAGTCGCATTCGACACGGTCGTCTTGTGATCCCGTCAGGGAACTCACAGGAATGACCCGACGTTGAGACGGTATACATCCGTACCGATTAAGGAGCGCTTCGTGCGAGAGAGCAGCAATCCGGTGATGCGCGGCGTGGTCCGCGACAATCAATCCGGATACGCGGGATTCGGGGCCGGCATGGCCGGCGCCGGCGTCTCGATGAACAAATACGGTCAGGCCACCGACCCGTACACCCCGCAGGCACCGTCGGCCACCCGGCAGCTCACGATCGACGATGTGGTCACCAAGACCGCCATCACCCTGGGCGTCCTGACGGTTGTCGCGATCGCGACCTACTTCGGCATCTCCAGCCGGGCCACCGAGGCCGCTCAGACGAGCCTCGCGCTGCCGCTGATGATGGTCGGTGCGATCGGCGGCCTCGTCCTCGTCCTGGTCGCGACCTTCGGTCGCAAGCAGGACAACCCGGCCATCGTGCTCGCCTACGCGGCATTCGAGGGTCTGTTCGTCGGTTCGATCTCGTTCGTCTTCGCGAACCTGGTCGTCGGCGGTGACATCTCGGCCGGAGCCCTGATCGGGCAGGCGGTCCTCGGTACGTTCGGCGTGTTCTTCGGCATGCTGTTCGTCTACAAGATCGGCGCCATCCGCGTCACGCCGCGCTTCACCCGCATGCTGTTCGCCGGCATGATCGGCGTGCTCGTGCTGATGCTCGGCAACCTGGTCATCGGCCTGTTCACCGGTGAGGCCGGCATCCTGCGCGACGGCGGCCCGATCGCGATCATCTTCTCGCTGGTCTGCATCGCGCTGGCGGCGTTCAGCTTCCTGCTCGACTTCGACTCGGCGGACCGCCTGATCCGCGCCGGTGCACCCGACCGCGCCGCCTGGGGCGTCGCGCTCGGTCTGACCGTCACCCTGGTCTGGCTGTACGTCGAGATCCTGCGCCTGCTGAGCTACTTCAACTCGGACTAGTTTCCGACGCGGTAGCTCCGCAACCGGCTCACACGAACCCCACACCCCTGTTGGTGTGGGGTTCGTTGTCGTCTGACCGGGGGAAATCAGGGTCAACTGCGCGAACGCGGATCGCGACTGTGCCGACCATCGAGAAATGGTGTGGTTTCTGTTTCAGCTGGCGCTGATGGTCGTCGGCGCGATCGTGCACATATTGGTGGACCGGTCGGCGCGCAGGCGCACCACCGGCCGCGTGGCAGAGCTCGTGATGCTCTGGATTCTCGTACCGGGCGGGATCTTCGGGATCCTGGCCGGCATCGGACATGTCGGCCCGAACGCGGCGGAGGTCGCCAAGGACATCGGACCCGACTTCCACCCCGGCATGTTCCAGTGGGAACTCGGGTGGAACGACATCGCAGTGGGACTGCTGTGCGTGCTGACCTTCCGGGTGCGTAACCGGGGCGGATGGCTCGACGCCGCGGTCTGGGCGCTGGCGATCAGCTACGGCGGCGACCTCGCCGGCCACATCTCGCAGTACTACATCCACGACAACCACGCGACCAACAACGCGTGGGCGATCCCGGCCGAGATCTACATCGTCGGCGTCGTGGTGATCGCGTGGGGGATCTACCGACGAACAACCCCTCGCAGCGTTGCGATCCTGGGACCGAACGCGGCGAGGGGCGTCGACGAAGGGGTCGAGGCTCGGGTCAGCTGAGGCGCTCGAGCACCATGGCCATACCCTGACCGCCGCCGACACACATCGACTCGATGCCGAAGGTCTTGTCGTGGGTGCGGAGGTTGTTGAGCAGGGTCGTGGTGATCCGCGCGCCGGTCATGCCGAACGGGTGGCCGAGAGCGATGGCGCCGCCCGACACGTTCAGCTTGTCGTGGTCGATGCCGAGCTCGTTGGCCGAGCCGAGCACCTGGACGGCGAAGGCCTCGTTGATCTCCACGAGGTCGATGTCGGACAGCGACATCCCGGAGACCTTGAGCACCTTGCGGATCGCCTCGATCGGGCCCAGGCCCATGATCTCCGGCGACAGGCCGGTGGCGGCGGTGGCGACGACCCGGGCGAGCGGGGTCAGACCCAACTCCTTGGCCTTGGTGTCGCTCATGATGACCAGCGCGGCCGCACCGTCGTTGAGCGGGCAGGCGTTGCCGGCGGTGATGGTGCCGTCGGGGCGGAAGACCGGCTTCAGCTGCGAGATCTTCTCGTAGGTCGTACCCGCGCGCGGGCCGTCGTCGGTGGTGACCTGCGTGCCGTCGGGCAGGGTGACCGGGTCGATCTCCCGCTCGAAGAAGCCGGACTTGATGGCTTCCTCCGCACGGTTCTGGCTGAGGACGCCCCAGCGGTCCTGGTCCTCACGCGAGATGCCGGTGAAGGAGGCGACGTTCTCGGCGGTCTGGCCCATCGCGATGTAGACGTCCGGGATGAGTCCGTCCTGGCGGGGGTCGTGCCAGATCCCGGCGTCGCCCGCGGCGGAGAGTTCGGTGCGCGCCATCGCGTCGTCGAACAGCGGGTTCTTGGAGTTCGGGGCGCCGTCGGCACCGCCGGAGATGCCGAAGCTCGACACGCTCTCGACGCCGCCGGAGATGATGACGTCGGCCTCACCGGCCTTGATGGCGTGCAGCGCCATGCGGGTGGTCTGTAGCGACGACGAGCAGTAGCGGTTCACGGTCACGCCGGGGATGTGGTCGTGGCCGAGTTCGACGGCGATCACGCGGGCGATGTTGTAGCCGCCCTGTCCGCCGGGCTGACCGATGCCCCAGTGGATGTCCTCGATGTCGGCCGGGTCGAGTTCGGGCACCTTCGCGAGGGCCGCTTCGACCATCTGACGGGACAGTTCGTCGGGACGGACGTCTTTGAGGGATCCCTTGGCGGCGCGGCCGATCGGGGAGCGGGCGGTGGATACTATAACTGCTTCAGCCATGCGCTCACGCTACCCCAACCAAGCAGATGCTTGGTCGCACTGGGTGGGTGATCACACCTGTTTGAGCAGGCGGCGGAGTCCAGTGGCCACTCGCGTCTCCTCCACCGCGGGAGATTCTTCCGGGGGCTCGGGCAGCGGGGCCGAACCCCATTCGCCGATGGCGTCGAGGACCGGCGGCAACAGGATGTCGGCGGCGAGCGCATATCCCGCCGCCGACGGGTGGTACTGATCCGGTGACAGCATGAAATCGTGCTGGGCCCGGAATTCCTTGGCCATGAGGTCGGCGAGTGGAACCGGGTGTCCACCTGCGGCACGCACCGCCGATCGCTGCGCCGCTGCGAGTCGAAGACCCCACTGCCGCAACACGGTTCGCAACGGTTGCGGGATGGCGGTGATCACCCCGAAGTCGGGACAGGTGCCGACGACGACCTTCGCGCCGCCGCCGATGAGCAGGCGTACCGCGTCGCCGAGCCGACGGGCCGACGCACGAATGCCGTTGCGGGAGGTCACATCGTTCGCGCCGATCAAGATGATCGCGACATCCGGTCGTTCGCGGGCGATGAACATCGCGTCGATCTGGGCGGCCAGGCCCTTCGACGTCGCACCGACGATCGCCTTGTTGGCGTAGCGGACCGTCTTGCCCGTCTCGGCCGCGACGCGACGCGCGACCTGCACGCCGGGCGTCTCGTCGGCCGTCTCGACGCCGAGCCCGGCCGCGGTGGAATCGCCGAACACCGTCAGGAACAGGTCGATGGGGGTGTCGCGGGTGTAGCGCGTGACCCGGCCGTCCGGGTGATAGACGCCGTCGCCGTCGGGCGCGTTGTCGGTGCGGTGGGGGATCACCGTGCGGGCGGTCGCGGCCTGGTCGTTGAGGAAATTCCACACCGCCCATCCCGCCCCGGCCCCGGCCGCGGTGGCTGCCGCCGTGGCCCCGACGTCGCGGGCGACCCGACCCCAGAATCGACCGTCGGTACCGACCCTGCGACTCAAACCGGACACGGCCGCCAGTCTAGAGGGGTCGGCCGGGTGTCGAAGGGACCCGCGGGTTGACGACGGCCGGGTGACAGGGGCGACGACGGTTCTGGGACCATGGAGGCATGCGCATCGCCAATCACGTTGTGGACCTGGTGGGCAACACCCCTCTGGTCAAGCTGAACTCCGTCACCGCGCCCGGATCCGGGCTGGTCGCGGCCAAGGTGGAATACCTCAATCCCGGCGGGAGCAGCAAGGACCGCATCGCGGTTCGGATGATCGACGCCGCGGAGGCCTCCGGCGAACTCAAGCCCGGCGGCACCATCATCGAACCGACGTCCGGCAACACCGGCGTCGGTCTCGCGCTCGTCGCGCAGCAGCGCGGTTACAAGTGCGTGTTCGTCTGCCCCGACAAGGTCGGCGAGGACAAGCGCAACGTGCTGCGCGCCTACGGGGCCGAGGTCGTCGTGTGCCCGACCGCCGTGCCGCCGGAGCACCCGGACAGCTACTACAGCGTGTCCGACCGCCTGGTGCGGGAGATCGAGGGTGGGTGGAAGCCCAACCAGTACGCCAACCCTGCCGGCCCGCAGAGCCACTACGAGACCACCGGCCCGGAGATCTGGGCCGACACCGACGGCAAGGTCACCCACTTCGTCGCCGGCGTCGGAACCGGCGGCACCATCACCGGCACCGGGCGTTACCTCAAGGAGGTCTCCAACGGTGCGGTGAAGGTCGTCGGCGTCGACCCCGAGGGTTCGGTCTACTCCGGCGGAACCGGACGCCCGTACCTCGTCGAGGGTGTCGGCGAGGACTTCTGGCCGGCCGCCTACGACCCGGACATCCCGGACGAGATCATCGCCGTCTCCGACGCCGACTCGTTCGACATGACGCGCCGCCTCGCCCGCGAGGAAGGTCTTCTCGTCGGCGGTTCCTGCGGTATGGCCGTGGTGGCCGCCCTCCAGGTCGCCGAGCGTGAGGGACCCGACGCCGTCGTCGTCGTGCTCCTCCCGGACGGTGGACGCGGTTACATGGCCAAGATCTTCAACGACGAGTGGATGAGCAGCTACGGCTTCCTCCGCACGCCGCTGGACGCCAACACCAAGGAGTCGCTGGTCGGCGACGTGCTGCGCGGCAAGACCGGCGCACTCCCCGACCTCGTCCACACCCACCCGCAGGAGACGCTGCGCGACGCCATCGAGATCCTCCGTGAATACGGGGTGTCCCAGATGCCGGTCGTCGGCGCCGAACCGCCGGTCATGGCCGGCGAGGTCGCGGGCGCGGTCACCGAACGCGATCTGCTCAGCGCGGTCTTCGAGGGTCGCGCCAGCCTGGCCGATCCCGTCTCGGCCCACATGGGAGATCCGTTCCCGCTCATCGGTTCCGGTGAGCCGGTCAGTGCCGCCACCAAGGCCCTCGGCGACAGCGATGCCCTGATGGTCGTCGAGGACGGCAAGCCCATCGGCGTCATCACGCGCCACGACCTGCTCGCGTTCGTCTCGAGCCACCCCATCGTCGGATAGGAGCACCACACTGTGAGTGAACGACGCAGCGCCGCGGATTCGGTTCGCTGGCAAGGTTTCTCGACCCGCGCCATCCATGCCGGATACGACCCGGATCCCCAGACCGGTGCGGTGAACGTGCCGATCTACGCCAGCTCGACCTTCGCCCAGGACGGCGTCGGCGGACTGCGCGACGGCTTCGAGTACGCGCGCACCGGCAACCCGACGCGACGCGCGCTGGAGGCCAATCTCGCCGCACTCGAGCACGGAACCTACGGTCGCGCCTTCGCCTCCGGCATGGCCGCCACCGACTGTCTGCTGCGTTCGACGCTGCGTCCGGGCGACCACCTGGTGATCCCCAACGACGCCTACGGCGGCACCTTCCGTCTCATCGACAAGGTGTTCACCCAGTGGGGCATCACCTACTCGGTGGCGCCGGTGTCCGACGTCGCTGCTGTGCGTGACGCCATCCGTCCGGAGACCAAGCTCGTCTGGACCGAGACGCCCACCAACCCGCTGCTCAACGTCGGCGACATCGAGACGATCGCCTCCATCGCGCACGAGGCCGGTGCGAAGCTCGTGGTGGACAACACCTTTGCCTCGCCCTACCTGCAGCAGCCGCTGACGCTCGGCGCCGACGTCGTGCTGCACTCGACCACCAAGTACCTCGGCGGCCACTCCGACGTCGTCGGCGGTGCGCTGGTCACCGACAGCGAAGAACTCGACGAGGCCTTCGCCTTCCTGCAGAACGGCGCGGGCGCGGTTCCCGGACCGTTCGACGGCTACCTGACGATGCGCGGCACCAAGACGCTCGCCGTCCGCATGGACCGCCACTGCGACAACGCCGAGAAGGTCGTCGAGTTCCTGAACTCGCACGACAAGATCGAGGCCGTCCTGTACCCGGGACTCGAGAACCACCCGGGTCACGAGGTCGCGGCGAAGCAGATGAAGCGCTTCGGCGGCATGGTGTCGGTCCTGGTCAAGGGTGGCATCGAAGAGGCCAAGGCCTTCTGCGCCCGCACCGAGGTCTTCACGCTCGCCGAATCGCTGGGCGGCATCGAGTCGCTGATCGAACACCCCGGCGCGATGACCCACGCGTCGACGGCCGGTTCGCTGCTGGAGGTCCCCGCCAACCTGGTCCGACTGTCGGTGGGTATCGAGGACATCGACGACATCCTGGGTGACCTGGAGAACGCGCTGCGCTGAGCGCCATGCTGCTGACCCCGGCCGACATCGATAAGGCGACCACCGAGCTGTCCGGCGTGGTCCGCCGGACGCCGATGGTCGCATCCCGCGTACTGTCCGAGCGGAGCGGGGCCGACGTCTGGCTCAAGTGCGAGAACCTGCAGCGGACCGGCTCGTTCAAGCCGCGCGGTGCGTATCTGCGGATCTCTCGGCTGACCGCCGAGGAGCGCGTCCGCGGCGTCGTCGCGGCGAGCGCGGGCAACCATGCGCAGGGTGTCGCCTGGTCGGCGACCGAGCTGGGCCTCACCGCACGCGTGTACATGCCGACCGGTGCGTCGTTGCCCAAGATCGCGGCGACGAAAGCCTATGGCGCCGAAGTGGTTCTGGCCGGCGAGACGGTGGACGACGCGCTCGTCGAGGCCCAGCGGTACGCGGATCAGACCGGGGCCGTGCTGATTCATCCGTTCGACCACCTCGACATCGTCGCCGGCCATGCGACGGTCGGGATCGAGATCCTCGAGCAGATGCCCGACGTGACGACGATCGTCGTACCACTCGGCGGCGGCGGTCTGCTCGCCGGAGTCGCCGCGGCAGTACAGGCGTCGAGGCCGGACGTCCGAGTGATCGGTGTGCAGGCGGCGCAGGCCGCGGCCTGGCCGACATCTCTGGCGGCGACACGTCCGGTTCCCGCGGCGTCGATGAACACCATGGCCGACGGCATTGCCGTGGCCCGGCCGGGTGACGTTCCGTTCGCCCACGTCACCGAGTACGTCGACGAGGTCGTCACGGTCAGCGAGGAAGAGCTGAGCACGGCGCTCCTGCTGATGCTCGAGCGGGCGAAGATGGTCGTCGAACCCGCCGGTGCCGCAGGCGTTGCCGCGGCGGTCGGCGGCACCCTCGACCTGTCGGGGAAGGTCTGCGTCGTGTTGTCCGGCGGCAACATCGACCCCTTGCTTCTGCGCCACGTCACCACCCACGGCCTCACCGCCGCGGGCAGGTTCCTGACGTTCACCGCCACCGTCTCCGACCGCCCGGGCGGACTCCTCGCACTGCTCGAACTGCTCCGCGATCTCGGCGCGAGCGTCATCGACATCGTGCACTCACGCGTCGCCGACGACCTGTACCTCGGCGAGGTACAGGTGACGGTCAGCGTCGAGACCCGCGGGCCCGACCACCAGCAGGACGTGCGCCGAGCACTGAGTGAGGCCGGATTCCTGCGGGCGGGTTGACCGTCGGGTTGTGGATGGAGCGGTCACCTGTGCAGTCATCTGGTCGTCGGGCGTCGGTACGCACATACCTTGCCGTGCATGGGAAGACGTTCACACTCAACCGAGTCGGCCTGGGGACCTGAGCATGCGGAGCGGATCCGGCAGGATCTGCACGAGAGCTGGCGATGGCTTCGGCGTACCTGCGAGACGCTGCTCGAAGAACTCGAGTCGCTCAACGGACCGGTCTGCGGGGAGCACCATGCGCGTCGGGCACGGTTGGCGAAGGCGAAGCCGCGCTTGGAGACGACACGGGATGCAGGGGAGTATGCCGTGCGGACACTGCCGCAGCTGCCTTTGACGTGGATCGAGAGGTCAGCGGTACCGGTGTTGACGCGAGCCGGCGAGTCCTACGATGCCGGTGACCTCTGGGACATTCTCGAATGTGTGGAGTGGAACGAAGCGGGCTGGGTGCTCTTCGAGACATCGGCCGGACGTCATCGTCTCGACGACACCATCACCGGACGGGTGCTCGATGTGTCCATCGACGGGCTTTACTGGCACCACGTCGACGTGATCTTCCAAGAGTTGCCCGACAAGAAGCTCGACGGGATGGTCATCCACATTCTGACCAGGGACCGGGGTCTCCGCCGCGACCACGCCTCGACCGGGCGTCGTCCGTCGGTGGTCGAGGCCGAGGTCGACGTCACGCTGCTGGCGCCGATAGGTATTGCGCCGAAGGTTGATTCGGTTCCCGTCCGCCTGGTGGCAGCACTGCACGACGAAGTCGGAGTCGACGAGTCGGTACCACTGCACCTGGAAATGCTGGACGAGCAAACCCGGACCGTCTTCGCCGCGTGAACCCCTGAGGGCCTAGGTCTCCGGTGGCAGGTGCGCGAAGTGCTTGAGCGTGTCCGCTTCGATCGACTTGTACACGGTCGACGACGCCGGGCCGGAGAACGCGGTGACGGCCTTCGATTTGGTGGGCAGTTCCAATGCGAAGGTCCACCGCAGGCGGCAGCCGACGTCGGCGGGGTCGATCTGGGTGGCCTCGCCGAATCGTCGGATACCCGGCACATTGGCGCTCTTGACCCGGAATGCGTTGTGGTACCGGCCCGCTTCGGGTTCTTCGGTCCAGTGGAAGAAATCCTCCTCGAGCGTCACGTATCCCGGGCCGAGCACTGCTTTGCGGGTCGCGCCGGCACCGTAGGGCGGGGGAGACGTGAACTCGATCTTCTTGATCGCGCGGCACCAGTCGAGGGTGTTCTGGCGGGTGAACTCCGCCCAGGCGCGCTGCGGGGTGACCGGCAGCCGAACGTCGATCACGTGGCGCACGGGCGCGTCGTCGAAGAAGTCGAGGTCGAAGGTCTCCAGCGAATAGGAACGTCCCATGTGGCCCATTCAAGCATCGACCAGTCGGTCACACAGGCGCTTCCGCGACGGGACCGGCGAACCTCAACTCGACTCACAGACTTCGATCGACGTCTGCCTGCCGAGTTGAGGTTCGCCGGTCAGCGCGGCTGGGCCGCGTCGAAAACAGGTGAACCAAATGTGGGTGCGCTGCGTCCAAGAGATATGACTCTTTTTCCGACTGACCGGCACGGACTCATCCGACGCGAAACCACACTCAGGCTCGGCATATCCGATGATGTCGTCGCACGGGCGGTCCGGCGAGGTGAACTCGTCCGGCTTGCTCCCGGCGTCTGCGTCGTGCCGGTACCCGAATCCGACACTGCCGACGACGAGCTGTACCGCTTGAAGTCGATCGCCGTCGCGACCTCTGCGCGCGACGGCGACACGTCGACACTCAGTCATGACTCGGCAGCCGCCGTGCTCGGACTGTCGCAGCTCCATCCGGAGCGCGACCTCGTTCATCTCACGAAGGCACGTGAGCGTGGTGGTTTCGTGCGCGGCCATCGCATCGTCCACGCCGGCCCGTTGTCTCCGGAGGACATCACCGACGTCGACGGCGTCGCGGTCACGACCCTCGAGCGAACTGCGGTCGACGTCGCGATGGCCGGCGACTTCGAACGAGCCCTGGTCGTCTTCGACCGTGCACTGGCACTCAAAGCCGACCTGGTAAGGATGCGGACGATCCTCGAATCACGCGGTCGATGGCGCGGTGTGGGTACCGCACGCCGGGCGCTTTCGCTTGCCGACGCCGCGTCGGAGAGCGTGGGTGAATCGTGGAGTCGGGCCCAGATGATCGCGGCCGGACTCCCGGTCCCCCGTCTGCAGCACACATTTCAGACGAGCGATGGTCCTGCGCGTGCCGACTTCGATTGGGAGGGGAAGCTTGTCGGCGAGTTCGACGGCCTGCAGAAATACGGACGGTTGTTGCGACCGGGGGAGACCGCCCGCGACGCGCTGATCCGGGAGAAGCGACGCGAGGATGCCCTTCGTGCGCAAGGGATCATGGTGGTCCGCTGGACGTGGGCGACGCCCGAGCGCGGGGAGCTGATCGGTCTGCTCGCGCCGTGGCTGGACACGCTCGCCGCCTGACCGGCGAACCCTGGTCCCGACGTGCAGACGTCGATCGACGTCTGCACGTCGTAACGAAGTCGACGTGATTGCCGGTCGAACCGGAATCATCTGATCGGGTGACACTGTGCGCCAACGTTTTTGTCAGACCCTCGTGACACCTTGCTCTCAGACGTAGCTCGGCTTCCCAGAGCTGCTCCTGAAGAAGGAAGAACGATGATCAACCCCCAGAAGAAGTGGCCGTGGGCGGCAGGCGTCCTGGCAGCGTTCGTGATGGCGATCGGTGCCGTGGCAGGCTTCGGCACCAGCGCGGCCCCGCAGGCGGCGCCTGGTGTGCCGACCCCCGTGATCAAGCTCGTGTCGGAGAAGTCGAGCGCGATCGCCATGGCGAGGGACTACCTCGAGTACACAAGTTTCTCGAAGTCGGGACTGGTCGACCAGCTTGAATTCGAGGGCTTTTCGTACTCGGACTCGTCCGCCGCCGTCGATCAGCTCGAGGCCGACGGCGAGGTGAATTGGTATGTACAGGCAGCAAAGTCGGCCCGTCAGTACCGTGAGTACTCCCCGTTCTCGCGGCAGAGCTTGATCGAGCAGCTGGAGTTCGAGGGTTTCACCCACGAACAGGCCGTGTACGGGGCCGACCACAGCTAGAGAGAAGTATCTGGTCTTGCGCCTCCGCCGTTACCGAAATGTCTCGGGAATGACTGTGATCGTCGCGATTCAGCGCTCGATTCGTCTCAGTAAACGACACGTCGGAAGCGTCAGACCTGTTGTGCAGAATGACATTTGAGCGGCCCGCTTCCCGGGACCGCAGTGAAGAAGGAACATGATGACCGACCCCCAGAATCCCCAGCCCGGCCAGCCCTACCCGGGACAGCCCCAGCCCGGACAGCCGTACGGGCAGCAGCCCCCGCCCGGACAGCCCTACGGGCAGCAGCCCCAGTACGCCCCCGGGCCGTACGGCGCTCCGCCGGCGTACCAGGCGCCGATCCAGCCGCCGAAGAAGAAAAAGAAGTGGCCGTGGATCGTGGGCATCCTGGTCGTGCTCATCGTGATCATCGCGGCAGTGTCCGGCGGTGGGGACGATTCGTCCGACAACACTGCATCGTCGGGCAGCTCGAACTCCGGCGATCAGGCCGGATCGGGTACCGACGACGGCGACGAGAAGACCGACGAGCAGGCCGCCGGGCTCAACACGCCGGTGCGCGACGGCAAGTTCGAGTTCGTCGTGAAGAACGTCGAGGCAGGGCTGTCGTCGGTCGGCGACAACCAGTTCCTCACCGAGGAAGCACAGGGCCAGTTCGTGATCGTCACCATGACGGTGAGCAACACCAGCAAGGAGCCGAAGAGCTTCTCGCCCAGCGACCAGAAGCTCTTCGACACCGAAGGCCGCAGCTTCGAGCCCGACACCTCGGCGCAGATCTCGCTGGGCGCGGGCGACATCCCCGTCTGGGACAACATCAACCCGGGTAACACCGTCGAGGTCAAGGTTGTCTACGACATGCCCACCGACGCCAAGCCGGCCAGCATCGAGCTTCACGACTCGATGTTCTCCGACGGCGTGAAGGTGAATCTGGGCTGATCGGGCAACCCGACTGAGAAACCCACCACAAATGGACAATCCCACCACCCTGAAGGGTGGTGGGATTGTCTAAAAGTGGTGGGTTTCAACCCATCTCAGCCGTGGTACGGCTCCGCGCTGACGAGGGTCACCTTGATCGTCGCGCCGCTGGGCACCGAGTACTCGCGGGTCTCGCCGACCTTGGCGTCGATCAGGGCCGAGCCCAGGGGCGAGCTGGGGGAGTAGGTCTCGAGCTTGCCGCCCGAGGCGCCTTCTTCGCGGGTCGCGATGAGGAAGGTCTCGGTGTCCTTCTCGTCGCCGTCGTAGTAGACGGTCACGACGGAACCGGGCAGGGCGACGCCGGACTGGGTCGGCGCCTCGCCGACCTTCGCGTTGTTCAGCAGTTCCTGCAGCTGGCGGATACGCGCTTCCTGCTGGCCCTGCTCTTCGCGGGCGGCGTGGTAGCCGCCGTTCTCCTTGAGGTCGCCCTCTTCGCGTCGCTCATTGATCTCGGCGGCAATGACCGGACGATTGGCGATCAATGAGTCGAGTTCGCTCTTGAGGCGATCGTGCGACTCTTGGGTCAACCAGGTCACCTGGGTGTCGGTCATCGGTCACTCCTTCGTGTTGTCCGCGCCGCGATGCGACTCTTTCACCGCGCGGCATATGGACTGCTATAAATGCAGCAACACGACCCCTCGCGGAGCCGTGTATCCGATCATCATACCAGCCGATGAGACCTATGGCACATCAGTTGTTCCAGCCGTTGCCGCGTCGAGTGCTTCCTGGTAGGTGGGTTCGGCTCGCTTCAACCATCCCACAACGAAATACGTCACGGGCATGATGACGATCTCCACCAGGGTTTTCCAGACAAATCCGACAATCGTGTAGTTGACGAAGTCTCCCCAGGTGGAGATACCCAGCGCAGTTGCCGCGATCGAGCAGAAGACGAGGGTGTCCGCGAATTCGCCGACGACCGTCGATCCCAAAAGGCGCGCCCACAGATGCCGCTCACCGGCACGCTCTTTCATTTTGACCAACACGAATGAATTCAGGAATTCGCCGACCACATATCCGGCGAGGCCGGCGAGCAGGAATTGTGGAACGACGCCGGCGACCGTTTCGAAAGCCTCCTGGCCTTCATAGAAATCGGCGGCGGGTAGATGGATGGTCAGCCAGAAGCACAGCGAGGCGAGGATGAGCACGGCGAAGCCGGCGAGGATCGTGCGACGCATCGCGCGGAAGCCGTACACCTCGCTGATCACGTCGCCCAGGACATAGGCGAGCGGGAACAGGAAGAACGCACCGTCGGTGACCAGGCCCTGCATGTGGATGGGGCCCAGGTCGATGTTGAGCCAGTCGTCGAACAGCACGACGCCCTTGGTGCCGGTGACGTTGCTGATCAGCATCACACCGACGAACAGTGCGACGAGGAGCGGGAAGTAGCGGCTGCCGATGGCGGCGAACGCGGCGCGGGGTGTTGCCGCGTCGCCTGGTTCGGTCTGCCGCGTGCTCACGACTCGGGCTGGAGGTAGGCGGGCACGTCGACGGTGCAGCCGAAGACCTCACCGATGACCGGCGGCTTGGAGGTGGTGACCTCGGTGCGGACGCCGATCCGTTCGGCGGAGTCGGCCGGGATCAGGATCTCGCGCCGTCCGGTCTCGCTGCCGTCCTTCGATCGTCCGCGCACCACGCAGGCCGCGGGCTTGCTCGGATCGGAGCGGTCGACGGTGAACTGCACGGCGACGGTGTTGTCGTCGAGGATCTCGTACCCGGTCGCCTCGCCGGAGACGTCGGCGGTGCCGAACTTGCTGTAGCCGATCGCCGCCAGCGTGACGCCGACCACGACGACGAGTATCGACAGGGCGAGGAACCAGCGGCGACGGGTCTGAGCGGACGCGGAATTCTCCGGGTAGGTCGCGCGCGGGCCGCTGCGAGGGCGCTCCGCGGCGCCCCCATCCGAACTGTTCACGCGTCAATACCTACCATGGGACCAGTAACGATCCGAAGGTGAGGAACTGTGACCGAATCCCATGCCGACGGCCCGCAGCCGGGTGTGTTCCGTCTGATGGCGGTCCACGCGCACCCCGACGATGAGTCGAGCAAGGGTGCGGCCACGACCGCCAAGTACGCGGCCGAAGGCAACGAGGTGCTCGTCGTCACCCTGACAGGTGGCGAGCGCGGCGACATCCTGAATCCGGCGATGGACCGTCCCGGCATCAAGGAGCGGATGACCGAGGTCCGCCGCGAGGAGATGGCCCGGGCCGCCGAGGCTCTCGGCGTGAAGCAGACGTGGCTGGGCTTCGTCGACTCCGGACTCCCCGAGGGCGACCCATTGCCGCCGCTGCCGGAGGGCTCGTTCGCGACCGTCCCGCTCGAGGAGGCGACCGAGACGCTCGTCCGTCTGGTCCGCGAGTTCCGTCCGCACGTGATGATCACCTACGACGAGCACGGCGGGTACCCGCATCCGGATCACATCCGGTGCCACGAGGTGTCGGTCGCGGCCTACGACCAGGCCGGCGACCCCGACGCATTCCCCGGAACCGGTGAGCCGTGGACGGTGTCGAAGCTGTACTACACGCACGGTTTCATCCGCGACCGGATGGAGCTCTTCTCCGACGAGTTCGAGCGCCACGGCCAGGAGAGCCCGTTCACCGAGTGGCTCAGCAAGTGGGACCCGAGCCGGGGCGACCTCATGGGTCGAGTCACCACCCAGGTCGAGTGCGCCAAGTACTTCCCGCAGCGTGACGACGCGTTGCGCGCGCATGCGACGCAGATCGACCCCAACGGCATGTTCTTCGCCGTACCGTTGGAGTGGCAGCAGCGACTCTGGCCGACCGAGGAGTTCGAGCTGGCCAAGACGCGCGTGAAGACCGCCCTGCCCGAAACCGATCTGTTCACCGGAATCGAGGCGTGATGAACATCGACATCGTCAACACCGTGATGGTCGTGGCGGCCGAGGAGCCGCAGGGGCCGGAGTTCGGCAAGTCGTCGCCGCTGGGATTGCTGGTGATCCTGTTGCTGCTGGTCGGGACCGCGTTCCTGATCTGGTCGATGAGTCGCCAGCTCAAGAAGCTGCCGGAGTCCTTCGACACCGATCACCCCGAGGCAGATCAGGCGTTCGACGAAGGCACCGACCCGTCGGGGCCGGTCACCACCGCCGACGACGCCGCCCCCGGAAGTCAGGACGCGACGAGCACGACCGGGACCGATGAGCGACGCCCGGCGGACACCTGACGCCTCGTCGAACATGCTGGGCTCGGCGACGAGCCCATATCTCCGGCAGCACGCCGACAATCCCGTCCACTGGCAGGAGTGGTCCGACGCCGCGCTGAACCAGGCGCGCGAACGCGATGTGCCGGTTCTGCTGTCGGTCGGCTACGCGGCCTGTCACTGGTGCCACGTGATGGCGCACGAGTCCTTCGAGGACGACGCCACCGCGGCACAGATGAACCGTGACTTCGTCTGCGTCAAGGTCGATCGGGAGGAACGCCCCGACATCGACGCCATCTACATGAGTGCCACCGTCGCGATGACCGGGCAGGGCGGCTGGCCCATGACCTGCTTTCTCACGCCGGACGGCGACCCGTTCTACACCGGCACCTACTACCCGCCGCGGCCGCACGGGCAGATCCCTTCTTTCCGGCAGGTTCTGACTGCGGTCAGCGAGGCATGGACGCAGCGTCGAGCCGATCTCGACGACACCGCCGCGAAGGTGCGCGAACACATCGTGGCGAACACAGCCCCGTTGCCGGTCGGCACCGTCGCCGTCGACGACCGACTGCTCGCGCACGGAGTCCGCACCGTCCTCGGCGAGGAGGACCCCGAGTTCGGTGGGTTCGGCGGCGCACCCAAATTCCCGCCCTCGGCGCTGCTCGAAGCGCTGATCCGGCACACCGAACGCACCGGCGACGCCGCTGCCGTCGAGGCCGCCGGACGGACCATGCACGCGATGGCCCGGGGCGGCATCTACGACCAGCTCGCCGGTGGTTTCGCCCGGTACTCGGTCGACGCCGGCTGGGTGGTGCCCCACTTCGAGAAGATGCTCTACGACAACGCGCAGCTGCTGCGGGCCTACGCCCACCTCGCACGGCGGACCGGAGATCCGTTGGCGCGCCGCATCGTCGAGGAGACGGTCACCTTCCTCCGGCGGGACCTGCAGGTGCCGGGCGGGTTCGCCTCGTCTCTCGACGCCGATGCCGACGGGGTGGAGGGGTCCACCTACGTGTGGACGCCGGCGGAACTCGCCGAGGTCCTCGGATCGGAGACCGGACGCTGGGCGGCCGAACTGTTCGCCGTGACCGAGCAGGGCACCTTCGAACACGGTCGCTCGACGCTGCAGCTCCCGGCCGACCCCGACGACCGCGAGCGCTTCGACACGGTGCGCGCCGCACTCCTCGACGCGCGGGGCAGACGCGTCCAACCCGCCCGCGACGACAAGGTCGTCACCGCGTGGAACGCCATGACGATCACCGCACTCGCCGAGGCCGGTGCCGGCCTGGGCGACACCACCTACGTCGACGCCGCCGTTCGGTGCGCAGACGAGCTGTTGAGCATGCACCTGATCGGCGGCCGGCTCCGACGTTCGTCGCTCGGCGGGGACGTGGGGGAGACCGATGGTGGGCTCGACGACCACGCGGCGCTGAGTACGGCCCTTCTCACGCTGTTCCAGGTCACCGGTGAAACCCGGTGGCTGGGCGCCGGATTGGGGTTGCTCGACTCCGCGGTCGAGCGCTTCGCCGACCCGGAGGCACCCGGCGCCTGGTTCGACGCCACCGGTGAAGGGCTCATCGCCCGGCCCCGGGACCCGATCGACGGTGCCACCCCGTCGGGGGCGTCGCTCATGGCCGAGGCGCTGCTCACCGCATCGATGCTCGCCGACCCGGCCAAGGCGGTCGGTTACGCAGAACTGCTGGAGCACAGCCTGTCCCGCGCATCGGTGATCGTCGCCAAGCTGCCGCGATCGGCCGGGCACTGGATGTCGGTGATGTCGGCGCGGGTCGCCGGGCCGATCCAGATAGCCGTGGCCGAAGGGCCCGCGTCGGATCATGCCCTGACTCGGGCGGCCTGGGCCCACATCCCCGGCGGGGCGGTCGTTGTTGCCGGCGAACAGGATTCGCATCCGTTACTCGTCGCACGAGGCCCGGTCGACGGACGCGACGCCGCCTACGTGTGCCGGGGAACGGTCTGCGGGCTGCCGGTCACGGACGAGAAGAACCTGGCCGCGCAGTTCGGCTGAGGGCAGCTCACACGGCGCAGGTGTCGGATTCGTCGGAACGGGTATTGAGGGGTATGCGCATCTCCACTCTGATCGGGACCTCGCTCGCCACCGCCGCAGCCGGCGCCATCGGCAGCGTGGTCACCAAACCCGCGGTCGAGACCTGGTATCCGCGGCTGAAGAAGCCGTCCTTCGTGCCACCGGCCTGGGTGTTCCCGGTGGCCTGGACCGCCCTGTACGCCGACATCGCGGTCACCTCCGCCACCGCGATCGACGGACTGGGCGAGTGGCCGGACCAGGACGAGAAGCAGGCGTACATCGCCGCGCTCGGCGCCAATCTCGCACTCAACGGGGCATGGAGCTGGATCTACTTCGGCAAGGGGGCGCTGGGCACCGCGTCGGTGGCCGCCGCGGCCCTCACGGTCAGCAGCGCCGACCTGACACGGCGTACCGCGGCCGTGAATCCGAAGGCCGGGGCCGCGCTCGCCGCCTACCCGGCGTGGTGCGCCTTCGCCACGGTTCTGTCGACGTCGACGTGGTGGCTCAACCGCGACCGCGTATCACGCTGACCGGGAACGGAGTTCGTCCAGCACTTCGGCGAATCGCTCGATCGCCCAGTCGATCTCCTGTGCGGTGATGACGAGCGGCGGGGCGAGTCGCAGCGTCGAACCGTGCGTGTCCTTGGCCAGCACGCCGTGCCCGGCGAGGCGCAGGCAGAACTCCTTGCCGGTGCCGAGTTCCGGATCGAGATCGATACCCGCCCACAGTCCCAGGCCTCGGGTCGCGACGACTCCGTGGCCGACGAATTCCCTCAGGCGGGTGTGCAGGTGGTCGCCGAGATCGGTGGCGCGTTCCTGCCAGGTGCCCTCGGCGAGCATGTCGACGACGGTGTGGCCGATCGCCGCGGCGAGGGGGTTGCCGCCGAAGGTCGAGCCGTGCTGTCCGGGGTGCAGGACGCCGAGGACGTCGCGATTCGCCACCACCGCGCTGACCGGCACGATGCCGCCACCGAGCGCCTTGCCGAGCAGGTAGACGTCGGGTTCGACGCCCCAGTGTTCGACGGCGAAGGTGCGTCCCGTGCGACCGAGCCCGGACTGGATCTCGTCGGCGATCAACAGGACGTCGTGGTCGGTACACAGGGCTCGTACCCGCGGGAGGTAGTCGTCCGGCGGGACGATGATCCCGGCCTCGCCCTGGATGGGTTCGAGCAGGACACCGACCGTCGTCTCGTCGATCGCGGCGGCGATCGCCTCGACGTCTCCGTAGGGGACCCGGACGAAACCCGGTGTGTACGGACCGAATCCGGCGCGTGCGTCCGGGTCGTCGCTGAACGAGATGATCGTCGTGGTGCGTCCGTGGAAGTTACCGCCGGCGACGATGATCGTCGCGCGGCCGTCGGAGACGCCCTTGATGTCGTAACCCCATTTACGAGCGACCTTGATCGCCGACTCGACGGCCTCGGCGCCGGTGTTCATCGGCAACACCATCTCCTTGCCGCAGAGCCCCGCGAGTGCGGCGCAGAACGGTTCGAGACGATCCGAACGGAATGCGCGACTGGTGAGGGTGACCCGCTCGATCTGGTCGAGAGCTGCGGCGACGATCCGCGGATGGCGATGTCCGAAGTTGACCGCCGAATACGCGCCCAGGCAGTCGAGGTGACGCTTGCCGTCGACATCGGTGATCCACGCACCCTCGGCGGTCGCAGCGGTGACCGGGATCGGGGAGTAGTTGTGTGCCACATGCGGTTCGGCGTCGAGCATCGGACCTGCGGGAAGCGTCACATCGTGGGGGATGAGCGTGTCGGACATGGTGTGGGTACTCCTCAGTTCCAAGGTGCAGCACTTGACCCCGCCGCCGCCCTTGAGCAACTCGGAGAGATCGACGGTCACCGGGCGGAACCCGGCGTCGCGGAGCTCTGCCTCGAGATGCGTTGCGCGGTCGGTCATCACAACGTTGCGCCCGTCGGAGACCAGGTTGAGGCCGAGTACGGATGCGTCGGCGTCGGTGGCGATGATGGCGTCGGGGAACAGCGCGTCGAGCCGGCGCTGTGAGCGTTCGGAGAACGCGGCGGGGTAGTAGGCGATCGTGTGGTCGTCGAGGACGCCCAGTGCGGTGTCGAGGTGATAGAACCGCGGATCGACGAGCTCGAGGGTGATGACCGGTCGGCCGGTGATCGCGGCGACCTCGTCGTGCGCGGAACGCTGGGTACGGAAACCGGTGCCGGCGAGGATTCGGTCGCCGACGACCAGGAAGTCGCCCTCGCCCTCCTGGATGCCGGTGGTGCGATGGACGGTGCCGAAGCCGTTGCGGGCGAACCACTCCACGTACAGATCGCCTTCCGCGGCCCGCTCCGGGAAGGCGAAACGGGCGGCGACGACGGTGTCGCCGACGCTGAGACCGCCGTTGGCGGCGTAGACCATGTCGGGCAGGCCGGGCACCGGGTCCACCAGATGCACCGTGTGGCCGAGTGATTCGTACACCGAGCGGAGGGCGTGCCACTGGGCGAGGGCGCGGTCGGTGTCCACCGGGACCGAGGTGTCCATCCAGGGATTGATCGCATAGGACACGGTGAAGTGCACGGGCGGGGTCATCGCGTAGGTCCGCAGCCGCGCCTCGCGTACCGGAGGCACACTGATACCCGGGCTCGTCAACGTCATGAATCGAGCGTATCGTCGGCGAACAGCGCAAACAATCACCGTGGATTGCGTATCCATGCAACAAATCATCACCGTGAGAGGGGAAGGTGAGTATCCATTGCGTACGCTCGACGATCTCGACGAGAAGGTGCTCGCCTGCCTCACCCGCGACGCCCGCGCGACCTATGCGCAAATCGGTGACGAGGTCGGGCTGTCGGCCCCGGCCGTCAAGCGTCGCGTCGACCGTCTCCTCGCCGACGGGGTGATCCGGGGCTTCACCGCCATCGTCGACCCGCACGCCATGCAATGGACCACCGAGGCCTATGTGCAGGTGTACTGCCGCGGCAACATCTCGCCCGAGGAGCTCAAGGCGTCGTGGGAGCCGATCCCCGAGGTCGTGAGCGCCGCGACCATCTCGGGTCAGGCCGACGCCATCCTGCGGGTGCGGGCCCGCGACGTACGCCACCTCGAACAGGCACTGGAACGCATCCGGGCGGCCGGCCCGGTGGACAAGTCCGAGTCGATCATCGTGCTCAGTGAACTGATCGACCGAGGTCACCCGTAGGCCACGGTCGTCGAACAACCCGTTGTGCTATTCTTGTCGCCGTGATCAGCACCGTGCGCGCATATTGGCGCTTTATCGAGGCTCCGGGTGGGGCCACGATGAAGCGCTGACCAAGCGCGCGCACGTAACACCCGGAGCCCGAGCAGCGACCATACGGTCGCTGCTCTTTGTTTTGAGCGGGGCTCCACCATCGTGAAGGCGTGCCCCGGTTGGACCACCGACAGGGCATGACCTCGAAAGGCACACACCGTGACCACTCTCCCGGATCTCTCCACACGCACGGCCGACAAGGCCGAATCGACTTCTGATCGTCGGATCAAGTCCTTCCGTCCGATCCCGTCGCCGGACACCGTCCGCGCCGAGCTGCCCCTGACCGCTCGTCGTGCGCTGGCCGTCGCCCGCGACCGCGACGAGATCGCCGACATCCTCGCCGGCCGCGATGACCGTCTGCTCGTCATCGTCGGACCGTGCTCGGTGCACGATCCGATCGCCGCGATCGACTACGCGCGTCGTCTGGCGCCGCTGGCCGACGCGTACTCCGACCGTCTGAAGATCGTCATGCGGGTCTACTTCGAGAAGCCGCGCACCACGGTCGGTTGGAAGGGCCTCATCAACGACCCGGGCATGGACAACACCTTCGACGTCGAGCGCGGCCTGCGGACCGCCCGGTCGTTGCTGCTCGACATCATCGACCTCGGTCTGCCCGTCGGCTGTGAGTTCCTCGAGCCGACCAGCCCGCAGTACATCGCCGACGCCGTCGCCTGGGGTGCCATCGGCGCCCGCACCACCGAGTCGCAGGTCCATCGCCAGCTCGCTTCGGGTCTGTCGATGCCGATCGGCTTCAAGAACGGCACCGACGGCAACGTCCAGGTCGCCATCGACGGCGTGAAAGCCGCTGCGGCCGAACATGTCTTCTTCGGGGTCGACGACTTCGGCAACGGCGCGGTCGTGGAGACCGCGGGCAACGAGGACTGCCACATCATCCTGCGCGGCGGCACCCGTGGACCCAACTTCGACGCCGAGTCGGTTGCGTCGGCGGCTGCGGCCCTCGAGAAGGCCGGACTGCCCGCACGCGTGATGATCGACTGCTCGCACGCCAACTCCGGCAAGGACCACGTCCGCCAGGCGGAGGTCGCGACGGAGATCGCCGCGACCCTGCGTGCCACCCGCGAGGCCGGCAAGGCGTCGAACATCAGCGGCGTCATGCTGGAGAGCTTCCTCGAGCCCGGCGCGCAGTCGACCGATGCCACCCCGCTGGTCTACGGCAAGTCCGTCACCGACAAGTGCATGGGCTGGGAGGCCAGCGCCACCGTCCTCGACGCGCTCGCCCGCGCCTGAGTTCCGCCCTACGCCTGGCTGGTCAGTTGACGACGACCAGCCAGGCGGCGGCGTAGTGGAGTAGTGCCGCGACCGCGGTGCAGAGGTGGAAGACCTCGTGGTGGCCGAAGGTGTGCGGCCACGGATTGGGCCAGCGCACCGCGTAGAGGACGCCGCCGACGCTGTAGAGCACGCCGCCGATCGCCAGCAGGATCATGATCAGGTAGCCGGTCTGGGAGACCAGGGCCGGGGCGACCACGACGATGACCCAGCCGAGCAGGATGTAGAGGGTCACGCCCAGCCAGCGCGGAGCGCCCGGCCAGAGGATCTTCAGCAGCGACCCGCCGAGCGCGCCCGCCCAGACGATGCCGAGCACCCACCAGCTCGTCGGCGACGGTAGGCCGAGGGCGCAGAACGGTGTGTAGGTGCCGGCGATGAAGAGGAAGATCATCGCGTGAT